>JAAEPD010000582.1 GCA_024222455.1 Aureispira sp. | reverse complement strand
TTCTGAATACTCTACTTTTTCAACTTTCAAATTAGGTATATTCAGAATCCCTGTGTAAATTTCTAAGTCTAATGCCATTTTTATTTTTAGACCAACTTAACTTTTTTTCCCTTTTTGGCAAAAACTGTCAGAGAACCATTATTTTTTTTGTAAGAATACTTTCTCCAGATACAAATCTTAGAAAATAAAAGCCATCAGCTTGTTCAACTTCAACTTCGGTGACTCCAGATTTAAGATGCGTTTCTTTCACCTTTTTACCATCAGAAGCATAAACAGTCATCAAACAATCGTTGAGCGTTGACACCCAAAAGGTTCCATTTGATGGATTGGGGTATACAGACATTTTATCTTCTTTAGCTATTTGTTTTACAGAGCTTATTAGAGCTGTTGAAATTGATGGGTGATTCCCCACATTTAATATAGTTCTATCACTCTGTGTAGCCCCATATTCACTAACTATTCCTATTAAGGATATTTTGGTTGCATCGTACATGGCCGGAATAGTATAAGTATAATGATGACTAGCAGTTGTTCCAAAATTGGCAGTAGAAGGGATGACACCTGCTGTTCCCCAAGGACCACCTAGATATTTTCGTGCAACATATCTATGAGGAAAACCTACAATAGGATTTCCTGCACCATTATATGGATGCCCTGGAGTTCCATTATCAGCATTTGCTTGATCATAACTATTACCACTACCAATAACACTATCTTCCACTACTATACAGTTAAACCTCATGTCAGCCGCTGTATAGGGGCCTGTAAAATTAGCATGGAGATAAACATCTAAAACCCTTGTTTGAGAATTAAAAGAAACAGAATCGAAACTAACTGTGACGTAAGCAGCTCCTTGTACTTTAGTTGAGACCCCAGAAGTCCATTGGCCTCGACTAACTAGAACGCCTCTATTTATTTGACCCTCTGGGTAGTTAGGGTAATAGAAATTAATTAGTGAATCACAATCTGGATTAGCCATGGGGTCTGATTGATGAATAGTCACCGCAAAAGCCTTTGAGGGGTATGTATTTACTATATTATTCATAATAACATTTCCATCTGGCCAATATTGATTCCAACTGCCAGTATAAACTTCTAATAATGCATTCTGAACTGAGAATTGAGCATTAACATTGCTAATATTAGTAAGTATTGATATAGAAAATAATAAGAATAACTTTTTCATGGCACTATGGTTTTTTAACTAACTGATAGTTAGTTTTTAATGTACAAGTGCTGTCCGTCTAATACTAATAAATATACTGAAATTATTTCTAATAGTTAATTACACACTATAAAATAGCTGCCTATTGAAAAAATAATTTTATTTTTCGTCCTACTACTAGAGAAACTACAAAATGTAATAGTAAAATTATCCTAGAAGACTCAAGCTTGGTATCTTTTTTGGAAAAACAGTCTATGTATCCACCTCCTGAGTAAGATGGATAGTTCACATTTATAATTAAAGAAATTCAATATGAGAGGATTAATCTGTTTTTGTCTAACATTTCTGTTAATGGCAACCAGTCATGCACAGAAGGGGCTAAAAACTATAATGGCAGAAAATATTTTTACGGATAGATCAGGGAATCAAAAATCTTTGCAAACTATCTTAGATGACAACAAAGGAAAGGTTATCCTAATCGATTTTTGGGCGAGTTGGTGTGGACCATGCAAGAAAGAAATGCCTTTTTCTAAAAAATTGCAAAAAGATTTGGATGGAGAGGATATTGTGTTTTTGTATTTATCTATAGATAGCAAGGATGATAAGTGGAAGAAGAGCATTAAACAATTGGCAATAGGGGATGAAGGGCTGCATTATCGCAAAAACAAGGAGGATGTTGTAGAGTTACTCAAATTTTTCTATATCTATTCTATTCCTCATTATATGATTATTAGTAAAGATGGCAAGATTGTGAATAGAGATGCAGTGCCTCCACGAGATCCTAAATTGAAGCGTCAGTTGCAAAAGTTGATTAAACGAAAGTCATAATTATTAGGAGGATTATCCTAATAAAAGGTTAAAAAGTAGCTCTAAATGTGCTTTTTAAGTAAAAAAAGTTTATATTTATAATAGTTTAATAGACGACGACCATAACCTGTACAAAGTAGTTTACCCCCGCGGCAAACTACTTTTTTTATGTACATATATGAGTTTTTATTTGACTAAGTCATAGGCTCTGATACCAAATTCGCTAAACTCGTCTCTAGTGCGATTGTATGTGTCATAATTGTCGATCATACGAACAGCAACAATGTTTTTGTCAGGGTAGATATACATCCATTGTCCCCAAGCTCCTTGAGCCGAAAAACCGATAGGCTCACCATATTTTTTTCTACTTAAAGATACTTGTCTAAAATCGACTTTAGAACAAACCTTTTTTTTCCAATTGTTTCCAAAAACGCTTTCAAACTGAGTAAAAAAAGCGTCTAAACTTTCATAAGTACCTTTCATTTCACTAAGCTGAGCATAAAAATCTTCAGATAATTCTGAACCATAAAAATCCTTTATTTCTTTGAGTTGAATATCATCAACAATATAAGTTACACTAGAATACTCTACCCACCAAAGTAATCCACAAGTAGGCTTGAAAATTTGACCTGCCTTAGTCGATTCCTCAATCCATGAAGCTTCTATTACTTGTTTACCTTCCCATTCTCCCTTTTGGAGCACTAGTAGCCCAATTTTAGCTAAGTCTTTAGGATACAAAATTAAATCTGCCATAGCATGAGGGGTGCCAACCTTATCACCTTGCCATTCATAATCAGTAATAGCTAGGGGCTCGAAAAGCCTTTCAGCAATGTATAAATCCATACGCTGTTTAGATGCTTTTTCTATAATTCCTGCCAATAAATTAACAGCCTTATTGTTGTAATAAAAAGCTGTACCTGGATCTGTTTCAAGCTCTGCACTTAGTGCCAATTGTATAGCGTCATAGCTAGGATAGACTTCATTGTCGCCCATTTGAATTCCAGAAGTATGGTTGAGAAGTTGCCTAATTGTAATCGTTTTCTTTTTGCCTTGGTTCCATTCTGGATAAAATTCACAAACATGTTGATCTATAGAATTAAGCTTACCTTCTTTTAGTAGAAGCCCAATACCTAAGTTTACAATAGATTTAGTGACCGACATAGTAGCAATCGGTTTAGGCTTTTGGGTAGTATACCACTCCTTTATTAATTTATTATCTTGATAAATCACCACAGCAGAAGAATTGCTAGCTTGAGCTTCTTGCATCAAGCGATCTAAGTTTTTGCTGTTGATTTTGTTTTGTCCCAAAAGTGAGGAGGCAGAAAGGGTTAATACAATCAATATTAGGCTTTTCATAGTAAAACTGTTTTGGTGCTTGAAAAATATGTTAGGAACAATATTGAATGAGTGAATAGGGAAAAGGTAATCAGAACTATAAAAAAAATAGAAGCTCTCAATAGTTGAGAACCTCCATTCTAAAAGCTTTTAGGCAAAGTTTAAATAAAAATGATTAATTCAATTTAGAGGGAATGTTCTTCATCCATAAGAAGTTTTTTGTATTGGATTTCAATAGTCTTTAAATCTTCGGTTGTAAAATCAGTATTCTCATGAAAATCTCTTAAATCATAGTTGCCTTGATCGTAGACCCAAACACTAAACATTTTATCAAGTTTGTTAGGGAATAGTATGTTAACAAGCCACCCTCCACCTAAATGAGGTTCGATAGTATATACAATAAATTTATGCTGAAAATATTCTTGATAGGGGAGTAATTCGGCCTTTTCTACACTTATACCATCTAGATTACCTGAGATAAAGTTGTTAAGAGCTGTTCGGATATGTATAACAAAGGGATCGTCATAAACTTTGTAATATTGTTGGAGTTGCTCGTCTGTGAAACTTAGTGCTTTAATTTTGGGGCTATCTATCTTAGCTTCAGAAGGCGTTGCTTGCTCATTTTTAGTATTAGTAGCCTTGTTGTCTAAACTTTGCTCTTGATTGGAAGAACAACCTATTAAGGATAAAATACTGAAAGCCATTAGGTAAAGGTATGTTGGAGTGTTTGTCATATATGAAAAAGATTTTTTGGGTAAAAAAATAGAGACTTCCTAAATGAAAGTCTCTATTTGGATAAAATTTATGTGTAATTAGAATTACTTACTAGTATTAAACAGTACAAAAGCTAACTTATCGCTTTCGCTTGCTATACGTTTTTTGGTTGGTGTGCCAGCTCCATGACCAGCCTTTTTGTCTATGCGAATAAGCACTGGTAATGGGCCTGCTTGTTTTGCTTGTAGTTCTGATATGAACTTGAAAGAGTGAGCAGGTACTACACGATCATCATGATCGGCAGTCATAACCAAAGTAGCAGGATAAGCTATTTTCTTGACATTGTGTACTGGAGAATATTTGATCAGATTCTTGAATTGAACTTCATCCTCACTAGTTCCATAATCTCCAGACCATGCTCGACCTATTGTAAACTGGTGGTAACGCAACATATCCAATACTCCAACAGCAGGTATCGCTACTCTAAATAAGTCAGGACGTTGAGTCATGCAAGCTCCAACTAACAGACCTCCATTAGAACCACCTTCTATTGCCAATTTATCAGAAGAAGTGTACTTGTCAGCAATTAATCGCTCAGCAGCAGCTATAAAATCATCAAAAACGTTTTGTTTTTGCAGCTTGGTTCCTGCTTTATGCCAGTTTTTACCATATTCACCACCACCACGTAGGTTAGCGATAGCATAAACACCACCTTGCTCCAAAAATGGAAGTTTGCGGAGTACAAAACTAGGCATCAAACTTATATTAAATCCTCCATAACCATAGAGTATAGTTGGATTTTTGCCATTCATATCCAGCCCTTTTTTGTAGACAATGCTCATAGGAACTTTTGTTCCATCTTTCGATTTATAAAACTTTTGCTCTACCACAAAACCCTCAGGGTTAAACTTCAATTCAGGTTTTTTCCAAACTTCAGATTTCAACGTTTTTAAATCCAGTTTGCAAATAGTAGTAGGAAGGGTATAAGAGGTCAAGGTATAAAATGCAAGATCATCACTCTTCTTACCAGACAAACCATCTATACTAACAGGAATCCCTTTGCTTACCAATGCAGGGAAATCTATTTTTCCAATAGCCTTACCATCCAGCTCAAAGGCAAGCAATTCATGGCTCACATCTCTTATGTATTTACAAACCAGTTTACCTCCTAGTATGCGAACATTAGCAAGCGTTTGAGCTTGCTCTTTTATGATTGGTTTCCAATTAACTTTAGCAGGCTTAGTCACATCTATACCAATGATTTGATAATTAGGTGCATTATAATTAGTGTAGACTATAAGTGTATTGCCTGTATTGCCTATGACTTGAAAGTCGTTGTCAAATTCTTCTATCAATGGTTCTATATTGCCCAATGGTTGGTCTAAGCTTTGGTAATAGAGAGCGTTGCCACTAGTCGAATGCCAAGCACCTACAATCAAGAATTTTTCATCTTCTGTTATATCTGCCCAAAAACCAACTTCTGGACGACTGCGATCTGCAAAAACTAGTTGATCATCAGCTTGCTTAGTGCCTAGTTTATGATAGTAAACTTGGTGGAATTCATTTTTCTGGATGTATTTATTGGCATTATCACTATCAGCATAACGGCTGTAGAAAAAACCATCCTTAAACCAAGTAACCCCTGAATAACGAAGCCAATCTACCTTGTCTTCTAACATTTTATTGGTTTGCACATCTTTGATTTCTACACTTTTCCAGTCAGAACCACTAGAAGATACAGCTAAAGCTGCATAGCGTCCATCTTTAGAAAAATAGAGGCCACTAAGGGCTACTGTCCCATCTTTAGAAAACTTGTTAGGGTCTATGAAAACTTTAGATTTCCCATCTATAGACTCTTGCTGATAGACAACAGCTTGGCTTTGCAAACCATCATTTTTATAATAATAATAGTATTTACCTTCTTTGAACGGAGCAGTATATTTAGCATAATTCCATACTTCCATGAAACGGTCATATAAAGTCTTGCGTATTTCCAAACCTTGCAAGTAGTTACTGCTCACTTTTATTTGAGCATCAATCCATTCTTCAATTGCAGTAGAGTCAGCCCCACCAGTATTTTCCAACCATCTATAGGGATCTTTTACGTTTTGCCCAAAATAGTTATCACTAACATTTACCGTTTTGGTTTTAGGATAGACTATTTTTACCTTGTTAGGGTCTTTTAGATAATTGATTTTAGTAGAATTTTCAGGATTTTCATGCATGCTTTCTTCGTTTGTATTGTGTGTTGTAGAAGACTTGTTACTATCGCAACTCCATAGAACAAATAAGAGGATACTACTCCACAGCCATAATGAACGTTTCATAAAATTTTATTTTTGTGTCATTTAAATTCTAACTTTGCAGTGCTAGGGAATAATAATTGATGCTGATAAGCTAAGAGCGTGTTTAAATTTATACTCAGATTACTCAAAATTATAATTTTAAACATGTTCTAACACTAGTTTTACTAAAAAAGTAAAAATGGAATAAAATGAATCAATTAAATTGCCCTAAAACAAGCACTCTAAAATATACAGACTATTAAATACATATCCTAAGATGCAAAAAAAAATTATACTAAATACCTTTATATTGTTTTTAATGATGGTTACTACCATTCAAGCCCAAAAGACAAAGGCAGATAGTACTAACAATGTAGTTGAGGTAAAGCAGTTAGATTCTCCCAAAAAGAAGGAAAAAAAGGTTAAGGCTAAAAAGACCAAAAGCCCTAAACCTAAAAAGGTAGCTAAAACAAAATCGCCTAAAAAAGAAAAAACTAAAAAGGAGAAACCTGCTAAAGTAGTCAAAACTAAGACACCTAAAAAGAAGAACAAAAAAGAAAAAAAATCCATAGCTAAAACAGCATCTAAGCCTATAGAAGAAGAATTGTTAGTAGAATCAATGTCTATTGATGAGCCAACGGAAGAAACAGAAGGGCTAAAACATCCATCTGAGATAGATAACTGTGAGTTTGCGTTTAATGTAGTGGATGAGTTTACAGGAAAAAAGAAAAGAGGCTTAAAAGAGCGACTCTTTTTTACTTATACTCCAGGTTCTTATAAGAAGTTTCTAAAAGATCAAGACTTTTTGACTTGCACAGGCTATTTAACGGAAAGCTCTGATGGTTTGATGGCCTTACATCTCAAGTTTAAGGTTTTGAGCAAAACAGCTAAATCTAAATTTGGGGTTATCGCACCCAATTCTACTATGCTTATATTTCCAATGAGAGGAAAACCAATTTCGTTACAGTCTTTCAAAGGTGGAGCTGCTCAAATATTTGATGATTATACACTCTATGAAGCTACCTTCGCAATCAACAAAAGTGATCTAAATACATTAAAGAAGACAGAAGTAGATCAAGTTCGAATAACTTGGAGTGGAGGCTTTCAGGTCTACGATATTTACTATCTAGATTTTCTGATAGACCAATTTCCTTGTTTTGAGGATGTGAAATAGGTTTTATATTAAACAACTTCGATAAGATACAGCTATATATATATGTATAGAGCTGTTTTTTTATGTCTACACAGGAAGTCAGAACCATACAGATTCTAAATGAAAAGTAAATTTTTGATCAAAAAAAACACTTACCTTCCATTATCAGCTTAATAGAAGTAAAATTAATAGATAAAATCCTTATTTTAAACACTCTCTTCTCCCTAAAGAGGTTAAATATTGATAATCAAATCAAACAAATTATGCAGAGGTCGTTAACAAAGCTATTATTTGGACTACTTTGTATTGCTTTGACTACTATGTCAACTCAAGCACAAAGAAATACTACTGATAATAGAGTCTATTTTACAAAAGGTATAAAGGTTTTTACTCCAAACATAAAGGAGATAAAGAGCATTGATCAAATTGATAAAGAAGAACGATTTAATGGACGGTTTTATCGTTATGCTCAGTTTGACCATATTCCTACAGTAGCCGAACATGCGGCAATTAAAGCAAAAGGAATTACTCTTTTAGAGTATATTCCAAACAAGGTTTATTTGGCTTCTATTCCTAGCACAATAAACTTTACAAGCCTAGAAAATTTAGGCATTAGAAGTTTAGTTAAAGTAGAAAAGGAACTTAAGGTGAGTAATCGTTTGGAAGAACGCCCTTTTCCTACATGGGCAGTAGAAGGCAATCGCGTAGAATTAATGATTGCTTACTATCAAGATATTCCACATGCGACTATTAAGCAAGAATTAGAGCAAATGAATGCAGTTCTTATAGAAGAGAAGCCATTGAGCCATGTAATGAGAGTTCAATTACTACCTAGCCAACTAGATGAATTGTTCAATAAGGCTTATCTACGTTATGCAGATTTAACTCCAGCTCCAGGTGAGCCAGAGTCAGATGATGCTAAAAACTTGCATCGTTCAAATATGTTGAATGTAGCTTATGCTGGTGGTCGTCATTATGATGGAACAGGAGTTAATATAGCTATTAATGATGATGGTTTTGTTGGGCCTCATATCGATTTTCAAGGTCGTGTTAATCAGCAAGATGTAATAAATGACCTAACAGGCGATCATGGAGATATGACTGCAGGAATTGCAGGTGGAGCAGGAAATCTAAATCCATTGATGCGAGGTATGGCCACTGGGGCTTATATGCATATACGGGCCTATAGTGGGGCTTTACCCGGTACCGTTCAGTTGCATACAGATAGTTCTGTTTTAGTATTTTCTTCCTCTTATGGGAATGGTTGTAATGGTGGATATACCACACTTACACAGACTGTAGATGCAGAGATTTATCAAAATCCAAGTTTAATTCAAGTCTTTTCAGCAGGAAATAGCGGAACTAGCAACTGTGGATATGGAGCTGGTTCTGGTTGGGGAAATATAACAGGTGGACACAAAATTGGTAAAAATGCGATTGCTACAGCCAATTTGTACAATGATGATATAGTAGCAACTAGTAGTAGTAGAGGACCTGCTTCAGATGGGCGTATCAAACCAGATATTGCAGCTCATGGGCAAGGTCAAATGTCTACCGATCCTAATAATACCTATGCATCAGGAGGTGGAACTTCGGCAGCAGCACCTGGTATATCTGGAGTTTTAGCTCAACTGCATCAAGCTTATAGAGCCATGAATGGAGGAGCAACAGCATCTTCAGCCTTGCTAAAAGCTTGTTTGCTCAACACAGCTAATGATCTAGGGAATGATGGTCCTGATTTTACGTATGGGTGGGGTAAAGTTAATGCTTATAAGGCATTGAGAACCTTAGAGGATAACCGCTATTTTACAGATGTGGTAGCACAAGGAGATAGCAATACACATACAATCAATATACCTGCAGGTGTGCGTAGAGCTAAAATCATGGTTTATTGGCTAGATAAGGAAGCTTCAACATCTTCTACCTATGCATTAGTCAACGATTTGGATGCTACTGTTACAGATGCAGGAAGCACTGTGCATTATCCTTGGATATTAGATCCAACTCCTAATGCAACTACTTTAGCAAATCCTGCTACTAAGGGGGTTGATAACCTAAATAACATGGAGCAAGTAGCTATAGACAACCCAGCAGCAGGTGTCTATAACCTAAAAGTAAAAGGTTCTGGAGTTACCTTCGGGACACAACAATATTATGTAGTCTATGAGTTTTTGACAGATGAAGTTACATTGGTTTATCCTACAGGTGGAGAAGGAATCACCTTTGGTCAAAATCGAGTTCATTGGGATGCTTATGGAAATACATCGACTTTTGATATGGACTATTCTATTGATAGTGGACAAACTTGGACCTCTGCGTTTGGAGGAGCTCCAATCCCTGCTAATCTAAGATACGCAGTTGTTACGGTGCCAAGTGTTACTACAGGAAACTATATGTTAAGAATAACAAGAGGCGCTTTTTCTGATGCAACAGATACTACTGTCAGTGTAATTGGGATACCTTCCAATCTTAGTGTGGATAGAGTTTGTTATACGGCTAGTGCCATCAAAGTAAAATGGAGTCCAGTGGCCAATGCAACAAGTTATGATGTATTTAAACTTGGTCAGAAATATATGGATTATGTAGGGAATACATCTGATCTTAATTTTGATATTCCAGTTGCCAATGTAATGCAAGGAATATGGTATTCTGTTAGGGCTAGAGGTCCAGAAGGAGCTGTAGGACGTAGAGCAAATGCGGTTTACTATGCGGGAGCACCAGTTCAAGGTTCAAGTTGTGTATTAGAATGTAATTCGGATGATGATGCAGGTGTAGAGTCTATTGATGGTTTGGCCAATAGCTATGAAGCTTGTGCAACTCCAACCATACCAATAGAGGTGACTCTCAAAAACATAGGATTAAATACAGAAAGTAACTTTCCTGTTTATTATCAATTAGATAACGGTACTCCTATTATGGAAACTTTTACTAATTCATTAAATCCTTCCGGAACTGCTGGTTTTGCTTTCGCAACAGCACTTACCTTACCAACTACATCAGGGAGTTATACTATTAGAGTATGGACAGACCTTACCAATGATGCTGCTCCATGCAATGATACCTTGACGGCAATGATTCAAGTTATAGATCCAATTGGTACTTTTCCTTATGTAGAAGATTTTGAATCTGGAACATTTCCTCCTAATTTAAGTTATCTGCTTAATCCTGATAACCAAACAACATGGACCCAAGTGAATATGATGGGAATAGGCGGTGTGCCATCCAATATGTTGGGTATCAACAATGCTTCTTACAATGCGCCAGGCCAAGAAGATATATTCAAAACATTCAATTTAGATTTAACATCAGGAACTGCAAGTACACTAACTTTTGATGTAGCTTATGCTGAGGATGCAGATAGTTTGCGTGTAGATGTTTCTACAAACTGCGGACAAAATTTTGTAACAGCTTATTACAAAGGAGGAGCAAGTTTGTCTACCACTGGAAATGCAAGTTCATCTTGGATTCCAGCATCAGCTGCAGACTGGAAAACAGAAACAGTAGACCTTACACCATACTTAGGTAATAATGTGGTTATTCGGTTTGTGAATATTAACAGAAATGGAAATAATCTCTATTTAGATAATATAAATGTAAACGGTCTAGCACCAGTACCTGATTTTGCTGCAGATGTAACTTTTACCTGTGATGGAACCGTTCAGTTTACAGATATGTCTGTCAATGGACCAACACAATGGCATTGGGATTTTGGAGATAATGATACTTCTATAGCTCAAAATCCGATACACACTTATGCAACTAGCGGAACTTATACTGTAGAACTGAGAGCAACTAATGGCTTGGGGAGCACAATTGCTACCAAAACAGCTTATATAGTTGTAGCTAAACCTACTATAACTACCCTTAACCATGGAGAGAGTTGCGTGAATACTTCTGTCAAACTTTCTGCAGATTCAGATTTGGGAGATTTATATTGGTATGATACAGGTGGTAATTTGATACATATTGGAGATACCTTCAACACACCTACTTTAGCTTCTGCAACTAGTTATGACTTAAGAAGGATTATACAACCAAATGCTTCAATCTATTCAACACCTACTACAGGAGGTATTGGTGGCGGTGGCTACCATAATACTGGATATACAGGAGCTGTCAATTTTACGGCAGATACTAGTTTTACCATTGTTTCTGCTTGGGTAGATGCTGGTTCAGTAGGGCCAAGAACCTTATATTTGTGGAGTGGTTCTGTCAATGGGGGAACTCCAACAGGTAGTGTTATTGACCAAATTACAGTTAACTTAACCTCTACAGGTGTTCAACGAGTCTTTTTAGACTTTCAAGTTCCATCTGCAGGACAGTATGCTGTTGGAGGTACTAGTGTAGATCTGTATAGAAACAATGGAGGTGTAAGTTATCCTTATGTAGTACCTAATTTCTTGACCAAAACAAGTTCTTCGGCTAGTACCCCAGGTAGTTTCTATTATTACTTATACGATTGGGAATTAGCACATCAGTGTGTTAGTAGTTCTCAGACTATAAATGCAACTGTAGTGACTGCTGATTTTACTCCAACTTCAACAGGAGGTTTGAGCTATAGTTTTACTGATAATTCAGTAGGTGCAACTACCTGGTCATGGGATTTTGGTGATAACAATAGCTCTTCGCAAGCTGGTAGTACTTCGCATACTTATAGTGCTCCAGGTACATATGATGTTGTGCTAACTATCAACAATGGATCTTGTAGCATTACTAAACAAATTACATTGACTATAACCTCTATAGAAACCGTAGAAGGTAAATTGGGTGTGTCAATGTTGCCTAATCCTGCTCAAGAACATACAACAATACAGTTGAGCCAAGCTCTACAAGAAACTTTGGATGTACAGTTGGTTGATCTAGCTGGCCGAGTATTGAAAAATCAAAAACTTGAGGCTGGGCAGACACAACTTAACTTTGATTTGGGAGGTTTAGCTCCAGCTGTTTATTTTGTGCAATTGAAAGGAAAAGATTTTGTAGAGACCATGAAATTAGTTGTGAATAAATAGTTTGAATAAATTAAATTATAGAGCTGTCCAATGGTATATCTGTTGGGCAGTTTTTTTGTTAGAGATAGAATATATCGAAATAGAAAATAGTTTATATATTTGAATACTATCAAAACACTAAACCTATGTTCATGAAACAATTATTAAGCTTATTTGTAGCCAAATTTATATTAGTCTATACATTATCAGCTCAAGAAAATCTTAGTCAATATTCTTTAATAGAATTGGATAGTATTTGTATGAGTTTCCAGCGAATGGAGAATTATGAAGAGATTTTTCCATATGCAGAAGAGGCTATGAAAAGAATGGAAGGCAATGAACCCAAAGATGTCTTGTCTGCTCGAACTTATTTTCATTGGGGACAAGGTTTAACGCATGCACAATATGAGTTTGAAGCCGCAATGGAAATTTATGAAAAGGCTATTGTTATACAAGAAGAGTTAGTTCCTGCCTCTATGGATTATAACAATACCTTATGTGCTATTGCCGATATATATAATTATGCTTTTGAAGAGTATGAAAAGGCAGAGACCTTATATTTAAAGACACTAGCAGCTTATAGCAAACTAGCTAAGCATAGTGCTACATATGCTCAAAATCTTCATAGCTTGGCATCGTTGTATGAAAGTACAGGGAAGTATGAAAAGGTAGAACCCTTGTATTTGGAGGCATTAGCTCTTCGTGAAGATATATTCGGGAAAAAACATGCAATCTATGCACATAACCTTAACTGTTTAGGTTTCTTTTACCAAACAGTAGGACGGTATTTAGAGGCAAATGCTATGTATTTGGAAGCAGCAGATATTGATTTGGAAGTATTGGGGGCAAACCACCCTGATTATGCTACCGATTTAAACAATTTAGCAGCACTGAATGTAGAAATAGGAAAATATGAGGAAGGGGAAAGATTGTACTTGCAAGCAATGGATATTTTTAAGGAGACAGAAGGGGAAGAAAGCGAAACCTATGCTAGTACATTAAATTCTTTAGCAGGAATTTATGATGAGACAGGACGTTATGCAGAGGCAGAACCTCTGTATAAGCAGGCAATCGCTATAGATAAAGTAGTTTTGGGGGAGGAAGACCCTAGCTATGCTCTAGATTTAAACAATTTAGCTGCTTTGTACTATGTTACAGAGAGATTTAAAGAAGCAGAACCTTTGTATAAGCAGGCTTTGGAGATATTTGAGAATGTTTTGGGTACAGATCACTATTATTATGCCATGGCCATAAGTAATTTAGCTTATCTATATGAGGCAATGGGAGATAAGGAAAGAGCAAAATTAATGTATTTAGAAGCTCTTGGGATTTCAAAAAAAACATTGGGAACAATGCACCCTACTTATGCTTTAGATTTAGGAAATGTGGCAAGTTTTTATAGAGATATAGAGCAGTATGAAAAAGCAGAACCCATGTATTTGGAAGCATTAGCTGTTTATGAAAAAGCATTTGGTAAACAGCACATCAACTACATTGGAGCTGGAAATAATATGCTTTTGATGTATATAGAGATGAAGCAATATGATAAAGCTTTAAATTATGGTTTAGAGATTGTAAATGCAAATAGTGGAATAGCAACAGCCAATAAAACTATTAATAAAGATTGGAGTGCTCAATTGGTAGAGGTCACCGAGTATGTTTCATTTGAGGAAATGATTAATACATTGGATTTGCTTTATGAGCTTTTAGCTATTCAAAAAAAACGTGATGAGCAAGTCATTATAGTTGATTTAGCCATGAGATTATTGAAATCAAGTAAAGATAATCTTTCTGATGAGAATGATAAGCTTAGGGTTTTGACTAAAGCTGTAGATTGGACATTGCGAAGCTTGGAGGTCTTAAATTCAGAAACAGAGGTCGCAAAGGCATTTGGGTTTTCAGAGTTGAGCAAGTCTGTGCTCTTAATGGATGCCTCAAAAACATCTAAAGCTTATAGTTTTGGAGGATTGCCAGATTCTTTGGTTCAACAAGAACAATTGATGCAACAAAAATTAGCGGAGTTTAAATCTAAACTTCTCGAAAAACATTCTAAATCAGAAAAAGATAGTTTAAGAAAAATTCTGAATAAATTAAATTTTGAACACAAAGCATTTAGGAAGTCTATAGAGGAAAAATTTCCGAAATACACTAAGTTAAAATATGAACAGACTACAACTAATGTGATGGATATTCAAGAAACATTAGATGATGAAACGGCATTTTTGGAATATGTAGTAGGCGACTCAACAGTTTATGTGTTTTATTTGGATAAGAAGCTACTTAAATTAGTTACTTTACCTGTTTCTAAAGTAGAGTTGAATAAACAAATTGGGCAGTTCCATGCTATGTTGAGTAATTATAATGCTGTAGTCAAAGACCCTCAAGGTGCTTATCACAAATATACTAAGAATGCATATTGGTTTTATGAAAAATTAGTTAAGCCAGCTTTGTTGGGGGATGATGCTGTCAAACATTTGATTATTGTGACAGATGATAAATTAGGGCATTTGCCTTTTGAGACATTCTTGACGGATCTTGCTTCTGAAAAGGAACTAGACTATAAAAACTTGCCCTATCTTCTTCAAAAATATCAGATTAGTTATGATTATTCAGCTGCTTTATGGAAGGAAAGTAAGGATCATAAACAAACTCAAATTAATGGAAAAATTTTAGGTGTAGCTGCTAATTATGAGTATGCAGTAGAAGAAGATAAATTGATGGTGAGAGCTCCTATAGATAAACATCTTAGAGGGTTTTTGGCACCTTTGCCTGCTGCACGAAAGGAGGTGGAAGCATTGGCTGAGAAATTTGAAGGTGCTTTTGTGTTTGATAACCTTGCTACAGAGAAATTGTTTAAGAAACAAGCAGGAGAGTATGGGATTATTCATTTAGCTATGCATGGATTATTGAATAATAAGAATGCGGTGCTTTCGAGCTTAGCATTTACAGAAGATGGAGATAGTGTAGATAATAATTTTTTGCAAGCTTATGAGATCTCTAAAATGAATTTGAATGCAGCTCTTGTGGTGCTTTCTGCTTGCGAAACTGGTTATGGGAAATTTGAAAGAGGAAATGGGGTTGCTTCTTTGGCTAGAGCTTTTATGTATGCAGGTGTGCCAAGTATGGTGGTGAGTCTGTGGCAAGTCAATGATCAAACAACCTCAATGATTATGCAAAATTTATATCAAAATTTAGCTAAAGGTATGAATAAAGCAGAGGCTTTGAGGCAAGCAAAATTGAATTATCTAGGAAATAGCAAGGGAATTAATGGGCATCCTGCTTTTTGGTCTCCTTTTGTTCAAATAGGAGATAGTCGACCTATTGAAGTGGCTGTCAAAGGAGGGGATGCTGCAAAATGGTGGTTTAGAGGAACAGTACTTTTAGGATTAGTGATTTTGAGTATAATAGCTTGGATTAATTTTAGAAAACGAGAAATAGTATAATTTATTAGATAATTATAGATCGCTGTTTTTGGGGGTGATTAATATATTAGAACTTGGAAAGAATTTAGTGTGCTATAGATAATATTTGCTTATATATTTAGAGTATTAAACTCGAAGTGATTTATGAAAAAAAACATACTCGGTCTCATTTGTATTTTGATGGCTTTTGGAGCACAGGCACAAGATAGTTTGGCTCGTTATGATCTTCATGAGATTGATAGTTTTATTGATATTTATAAGGAAATTCACGATTATGAGCAACTCTTGGTTTATGCTGAATATGGAGTAGCTAAGGCAAAGAAGTTGTATGGTGTAGAAGATACCTTATATGCTAAGATGCTATTTAGTTTGGGATATTTTTATGATTATGCTGAGGGTGATTCTGATAAAGCAATGGACATTTATACAAGAGTAGGAGCTATTCAGAAAGAGCAGGTACCCAACTCTATGGCTTATGCTGAAACGTTGTGGAAAACAGCAGGGGTTTTATATTATAATTGGGATGAATTTGAGGAAGCAGAACCTTTGTACAAAAAGAGCGCAGCCATTTTTGTACAAAAACAAAGGAAGGAGGACCTTTACCATATTTATGTACTAAGTGATTTAGCTTACTTATATAGATCAACAAAACGTTTTGATAAAGCAGAATCTTTATACCTTAAAATAAAGGAAGGCTATAGAGAAAAATATGGCCAAAATCACCATGCTTATGCAGAATCATTGAATGATTTGGGAAATCTGTATGTGGAGATGGAAACTAAGTATGAGGAGGTAGAAAAATTGTACTTAGAGGCTAAAAAAATACATGTTGAGGCTTATGCTAAAAAACATCCTGGTTATCTGGTAACTTTGAATAATTTAGCTGGTTTTTATACCGATATGGCTCGCCTAGAGGCTGCTGAAAAACTATACTTAGAGGTTAAATTTATTTATGATAAAAAAAGTGAGCACCTAACTAATGAAGAAGATATTGATCATGCCTTATCTTTGAATAATTTGGCTGTTTTGTATATGGATTTAGGTCGTTATGAAGAGGCTGAACAATTGTTTATAGAGTCCAAGAATGTCTATTTAAAAGCAGGAGGGAGGATGATCCTACTTATATGGCTAGTTTGAATAATTTAGCCTACCTGTATTTAGATTTAAAACGTTATGATGAGGCCGAAAAACTAGGGTTGGAAGTTGCAAGGCTTTATGCAGAATTATATGGGGAAAACGATCCTGATTATGCTTTAGCCTTGAATAATTTGGGCGCAGTATACAAAAGAACTCAACGTTATGAAGAGGCTGAAAAATTGCTTGTAGAGTCTAAAAATATTTATAAAAATATCTATGGGAACGAGCACTCTGCTTATTCTGCTCTACTCGAAAATTTAGCTGGATTATATGAGGTTATGGGTAACTATAGTTCAGGAGAAGAACTATTGCTACAATCTTTAGATATAACAGTAAATACACATGGAAAAAAGCATCCTAATTATGCCAATACTATTATTAGTTTAGCTAGGTTGTACAAAGAAATGGGAAAGCCAGACCTTGCTTTAACTAAGCTAATGGAGGGAATAAGGTCTGTTAATAGGGTTGATATAGGAGAGCAGATTAATCAGGAGTGGGTTAATAGTTTAGCACAAGTAGATTATGCTTCTTATCAACATATGAATGCTACTATTTATGCCTTAGAAACAATCAGCCAGTTGTTGACTAATAAAGATGAACAAAGCCTTCTTGCTGATTTAACTTTAACTCTTTTGAAAAGGAATAGGGATGAATTTGCGCATAATAAGGATAAACTGCGTATGCTGACAGTATCCAATAACTGGATGCACTACAAATTGAAAACATTGAATAAAAAGACCCAGAAAGATCAAGCTTTTAGGGTTGTAGAACAAAACAAGTTAGTGCTGTTGGGTGAAGCCTCTAATAGCCGACAAGCCTATCAGTTTGGGGCATTACCAGATTCTTTAGCTTTGAAAGAAAAATTGTTGTACAAAACTCAAAGTCAACTTGGAGCAAAGTTGTTAGAGCAACGACCTAAACACCAAAAAGATAGTTTTCGGACAATGCTAAATCAATTAAATTTGGATATTAAGGCTTTTAAAGATAGAGTTGAACGAGATTTTCCTAAATATGCCCAACTTAAATACAAAGAAACCAATCTAGCTATTAGTGATGTGCAAAAATTATTGGGAGACCAAACTGCATTGATAGAATATGTTATAGACGATTCTTCACTTTATGTTTTTTATATAGATAAAGTAGAAAGTCGATTTGTGGAGTTAGCAATTTTGGAGACAACATTAGTTGATAAAGTTGATAAACTTAGATGGAGTCTGAGCAATTATATGGCATTAACCAATGACAATGATCTTGTTTATACTAAATATAGCAATTCAGCACATTGGTTTTATACCAATATATTAGAGCCTGTATTAGTCAAATCAGCAAATATTCGGCACCTTATTATTATTCCTGATGGAGTTTTAGGGCATTTGCCATTTGAAACATTCTTGATAAAAGAAGCACCTGCCAGTTTTGTTAATTATACAGATTTAGACTATTTGATAAAAGATTATCAAATTAGCTATAACTATTCTGCCTCATTATGGAAAGAAAATAAAGAAAGCCTCTCTAAACAAATTAATAATAACATACTTGGTATAGCTGCTAATTATGAGTTTAACCCTAATGTTTTAGGAGCTAGGCTACCTGCCTATAAGCAGTTGAGAAAGCAATTGAAGCCATTAGCGGCTGCCGAAGAAGAAGTGAAAGGGCTTCAAGAAAGATTTGAAGGCTATTTTGCTTTTGATGCAACAGCTAATGAAGCTATGTTTAAGCAAAAAGCAGGAGAATATGGAATTATTCATTTGGCTATGCATGGTCTTTTAGATAACAGAAATCAAATGCTGTCTAGTTTAGCTTTTACAGAAAATGGGGATAGTGTAGAGAACAACTTTTTGCAAGCTTATGAAATTTCTAAAATGGATTTGAATGCAGAATTAGTAGTGCTTTCTGCTTGTGAAACAGGCTATGGTAAATTTGAAACAGGAAATGGTATCGCCTCATTGGCAAGAGCCTTTATGTATGCTGGCGCTCCAAGTTTGATTGTGAGCTTGTGGCAGGTTAATGACCAAGCAACTTCTAAGATAATGCAAGATTTGTATCAAAACCTAGCAACGGGTACTAATAAAGCAGAAGCTTTGCGACAGGCTAAACTAAATTATCTTCAAAATGCTAGGGGAATAGCAGGGCACCCTGCTTTTTGGTCACCTTTCATTCAAATGGGAGATAGTCGACCTGTTGAGGTAGCTCAAAAAGGAAGCTTGTGGCAAAAAATGGGATTGATTGGAGCTGCTTTTATTTTTATGTTTGGAGCTTTTGCAATATGGAGTAAACTAAAGAAAAAGGAAGTTGTTTAAGATTAAATTGTATTGGGGATAGATAAATTGAGGACTAACAAAAAAAAGTGATTTTGAAGAACGGAATTAGAGGCTTAGTATATTGGATATTGCTATTAAGTATGAGTGGTTTAGTGAGGGGACAGGATACTTTGTCGAAGTATAGTATTCTTGAATTGGATCGTATAACCCAACAGTTGTACCATGAAGAAAACTATGAACAAATGATTCCTTATGCTCAGTTAGCAGAGACAAAAGCTAAAGAGCAATTGGGTGATCAAGACACCTTATATGCACGTATGGCTTATAATTTAGGAACAGCCTATGATTATGCTTATGATGATGTAGAAAAAGCAATGTTTTATTACAATAAGGCAGAACATATTCAAAAACGACAAATTCCTAATTCTTTAGAGTATTCAAAGACTTTGATTGGGATTGGAGATGTGTATTATTGGCTTTTAAAAGATTATGAACAGGCTAAAATTTTTTATTTGCAAATTCTTGCTTTGCAATTGACCTTATTGGGAGAAGAGGATGAAGAATACCTTATGACTTTGAATAACTTGGGTTATACTTACACTAAACTCAATCAATATAAAAAAGCAACGGAAGCTTATCAAAAGGTTGTCAATATTCGGAAAAGAATAGCGCCAATAGATGATTTGAATTATTGTATTGCTAGAATAAACTTAGCAGATTCTTATATAAAAACTGACGATTTCAAAAAAGCAGAGTTGCTTCATATAGATATACTCAAATATCTTGATCAGGCAGATTATCGATACCCTATAGTACTTGGTGATCTAGCTTGGGTTTATCAATCTATGGGACGATATGAAGAAGCAGAACAATTTCATTTAGCTAGAGCAGCAAATGATAAAAAAAAGTTAGGAGAAAACTCTTTAGAGTATGCTGCAGCATTAAGCAATTTAGGGCATTTGTTGGATGATATTGGACGTTATGAAGAGGCTCTCTCTTTATATTTAGAAGTTATGAGTATCCAAAGCGAAAAGGTAGGAACTAATAATTTAAAATTTTTCGTAACACTCAATAATATAGCTGCTGTGTATTTTAATATGAAGAAATACAAAGAAGCAAAGGAAGCTTATTTGAAGGCTAAAAACATTCTGCATGCCTTAGAAGGGGAAGATAATCTTGATTATGCAATAATTCTAGATAATTTAGCTCATTTGTATGTGCAACTAAAAGAGCATGAGTTGGCTAAAAAATCAGCTCTTAAAGCTATGCAAATCCGGTTGAAACTGCTAGGGAAAGAACATTCTGATTATTTTAGATCTTTGAATAGTTTGGCAGTTGTTTATTATGGTGGTGAAGAATACGAGTTGGCCAAAACATCGTGGATAGAGTCTAAGAAAATGCAAGAACAATCAGAGAAAACCCAAAATATTAATTATGGTAAAACATTAAATAGCTTGGTAGGTGTTAATATTGCTATCAAGAACTATGAAGAAGCAAATAAGTATATACATTTAGCACTAAAAGCTAATGCAGGAATACCTATCGGATGGGAAGTTAGCAAAGATTGGGTGGACCATTTGGCAAATGTAGATTATAAATCACTTGGGCATATTGCAAATACAATTGTAACATTGGAGCTACTCTATAAGTCAGTCTCTAGGAATAGGGATGTTAAGGCTAAATATTATATAGTAGATTTGGCTTTGCAGCTTTTAAAAAAAATCAGGAATGGATATCCCTCATCAGAGGCTAAAATGAGAAGCTTAAAAAGTAGTGCAGAGTGGCTTGAGCGAGGTTTGGAGATTTCAAATGAGAAAGAACCTATTAAAGCTTTTGATTTTGCAGAACAAGGAAAGTCTGTTTTGCTACAAGAGTCAATAAATACCAATAAAGCTTATGCTTTTGGAGGGGTACCTGATTCTTTAGTGCAAAAAGAAAAATCATTGTTTAATAAAGCAAGTGAGTTAAAAGCTAGACTGATAGAAAAACTCTCTAAAAGGGAAGAAGATAGTTTGAGGTCTGTATTCAACGATTTAGCCATAAAATTGAATGACTTTAAAGAGAATATAGAGGCAAATTACCCTAAACATGCAGCACTTAAATATTCATCTGAAACTGTCAAAATCGAGGAAATTCAGCACCTATTAGATAATAGGGCAGCTTTTTTGGAATATGTGGTAGTGGATTCAATGATCTATCTTTTTTATATTAGTAAATCTGAAATAGACTTGTTGAAATTGCCTATATCTAAAAAGAAACTTGCTAATAGAGTAGATAAACTTCGATGGGTATTGAGCAATTATGCATTGTTGGCCTCTAAACCTAAAGAAGCTTATGAAAAATATACAACAGAAGCTTATTGGGCTTATCAAAATTTAGTGCAGCCAGCTTTAAACGACAAAAAAGATATTGAAGAACTTATTATTGTAACTGATGGTGAATTGGGCCATTTACCCTTTGAAGCTTTTTTGGCAGAAGAGGCTTCGAATACCTTAGTTAGCTACCGTGATTTACATTACTTAATGAAGGATTACAATATTAGTTATAACTATTCAGCGACCTTATGGAAGGAAAATAAGGAAATAAAACCAAAAGAGAATAATCATAAAATTCTAGCTATTGGAGCAGATTATAGTATTAAATTAGATTCTAGCAAGGTTGACTTGAGATTACCTGCCTATCAAAGATTAAGAGGTGTATTGAAACCGTTACCTGCTGCTATAAAAGAGGTAGAAGGGTTATCTGAAAAATTTGATGGAGAATTTGTTTTTGGTAAAGAAGCCAATGAAGTGATGTTTAAGCAAAATGCTAGGAAGTATGGAATCATTCATCTGGCAATGCATGGTTTGTTGGATATTGAGAATCCAATATTATCAAGCTTAGCATTTACAGAAAATGGGGATAGTGTAGAGAACAATTTCTTGCAGGCTTATGAAATTTCTAAAATGGAATTGAATGCTGAGTTGGTCGTACTTTCTGCTTGCGAAACAGGCTATGGAAAGTTTGAGACAGGCAATGGTATAGCCTCATTGGCAAGAGCTTTTATGTATGCAGGTGCTCCTAGTTTGATTGTGAGTCTGTGGCAAGTGAATGATCAAGCAACTTCTATGATAATGCAAGATTTGTATAAAAACCTAGCTACAGGTACTAATAAAGCAGCAGCTTTGCGACAAGCTAAACTAGATTATATCCAAAATGCTAAGGGAATAGCAGGACACCCTGCTTTTTGGTCACCCTTTATTCAAATAGGAGATAGTCAGCCTATAGAGGTAGCTCAGAAAGGCAGCTTGTGGCAGAAGTTTGGATTGCTTGGGGGGGCTTGTGTATTTATATTTGGAGCTTTTGCGGTATGGCGTAAACTAAAGAGAAAGGAAGTGGTTTAAGGTTTAATAAAAAAATCAAATTATGGAGTTGTCCAATAGTATATCTATTGGACAGCTTTTTTTATGTTTAATTATAAAATTGTTTTATATATTTGAATTCTGCCAAATCTATAAATTCATATTTATGAGGTATTTATTAAGTTCATTTGTAATTAAATTTATATTAATCTATTCATTATCTGCACAAGAAAATCTTGGTCAATATTCTTTAGTAGAATTGGATAGTATCTGTATGAGTTTGCAGCAAATAGAAGCCTATGAGAGAATTTATCCTTATGCAAAGGAGGCCATGAAAAAATTAGAAGGCGACAAACCTAAAGATCTTTTGTCTGCTCGAATTTATTTTCATTGGGGGTTAGGTTTAACACATGCACAATATGAGTTTGAAGCCGCGATGGAAGCTTATGAAAAGGCTATTGCTGTACAAGAAAAGTTGGTTCCGACTTCTATCGATTATAACAATACTTTGCTTGCTATTGCTGATGTTTATTATTATGGTTTTGAAGAGTATGAAGAGGCAGAGTCTTTATATATAAAGACAAAAACTGCTTATAGTAAACTAGCTAAGAGTAGTGCTATGTATGCCCAAAATCTTCATAATTTGGCGTCTTTGTATGAAAGCATGGGAAAGTACGATAAGGTGGAACATTTGTATTTAGAAGCATTAACTCTTCGAGAGGACATATTTGGGAAAAAGCATGCGCTTTATGTACACAATTTAAACTGTTTAGGCTTCTATTATCAGAATGTGAGAAGATATCTAGATGCAATGTCAATGTATTTGGAAGCGGCAGAGATTGATTTAGAAGTATTAGGAGCTGATGCTCCTAGTTATGCTATTGATTTAAGCAATTTAGCTGGATTGAATGTAGAAATGGGGAAAAATGAAGAAGGAGAGCGTTTGTTCTTGCAAGCAATGAATATTTTTAAGGAAGCAGAGGGGGAAGAAAGCGAAAACTATGCTTTTACTTTAAATTATTTAGCAGGAATTTATGATGAGACAGGACGTTATGCAGAAGCAGAATCTTTGTATAAGCAAGCGATAGCTATAGATAGAGTAATTTTGGGAGAGGAGGATCCGAGTTATGCTTTAGATCTAAATAATTTAGCAGCTTTATACTATACTACAGGCCAGTATAAAGAGGCAGAACCTTTGTATAAAGAGGCTTTGGAGATATTTGAGAATGTTTTAGGTACAGAGCATTATTATTATGCTATGGGTATAGGTAATTTAGCTTATCTGTATGAGGCAATGGGAGATGAAGAACGAGCAAAGTCAATGTATTTGGAAGCTCTTGAAATCTCAAAAAAAACATTAGGCACAATGGATCCTGCTTATGCTTTGGACTTGGGTAATTTGGCAAGTTTCTATAGAGATGTAGAGGAGTATAAAAAAGCAGAGGTAATGTATTTGGAAGCATTGGCTGTTTATGAAAAGGTATATGGTAAACGACATATTACTTATGTTGGAATAAGTAATAATATGTTTTTGATGTATCTAGAAATGAAGCAATATGAGAAGGCTTTAATTTGTGCTATAGAAGTTATAAATGCAAATAGTGGAATAATTGTCAGTAAGACTATTGATAGAACTTGGAGTGCTCAATTGGCAGAAATAACAGAGTATGTCTCATTTGAGGAAATGATTAATACTCTTGATTTGCTTTATGATCTTTTGACTATAGGGGATAGACGTGAAGAACAGGTTATAATAGTCGATTTGGCTATGAAACTATTAAAATCAAGCAAAGATGATCTTTCAGATGATAATGATAAACTTAGAGTTTTATCTAAAACAGCGGATTGGACATTGCGAAGCTTAGAGGTTTTTAACCCAGAAACAGAGGTAGCAAAAGCATTTGATTTAGCTGAACTGAGTAAATCTGTACTCTTGATGGATGCTTCCAAAACATCTAAAGCCTATACTTTTGGAGGTTTGCCAGATTCTTTAGTGCAAAAAGAACAACTATTGCAGCAAAAATTAGGAGAGCTTAAATCTAAGCTTCTTGAACAATATTCTAAATCAGAAAAAGATAGTTTAAGGAAAGTTTTGAATAAGTTGAATTTTGAGCATAAGGCATTTAGGAAATCTCTAGAGGAACAATTTCCAAAGTATACTAAATTAAAGTATGAGCAGACAAAAGCCAATGTAGAGGCCATTCAAGAAGAACTTGACGATGAAACTGCATTTCTAGAGTATGTGGTTGGAGATTCTATCGTCTATGTATTTTATTTAGACAAGAAACATCTTAAGTTGACTGCTTTGCCTATAGCTAAGGTAGAACTAGATAAACGGATTGGAAAATTTCATTTTACATTGAGTAATTATAATGCTATACTCAACGACTCTCAAAGTGCTTATCAAAAATACACTAAGAACGCCTATTGGTTTTATGAGGAATTAGTTAAACCAGTTTTGTTAGAAGGTACTGCTATTAAACATTTAGTTATAGTAACAGATGATAAATTGGGGCATTTGCCTTTTGAAACCTTTTTAATGAATCCTGCTCCTGAAAATGAACTAAACTATAGCAAACTATCTTACCTTCTACAAGAATATCAAATCAGTTATAACTATTCAGTTGCATTATGGAAGGAAAGTAAGGACCATAACCAAACTCAAATTAATGGAAATATCTTAGGGGTAGTGGCTAATTATGAGTATGCTGTGGAAGAGGATAAACTAATGCATAGAGCTCCTATGGATAAACAGATTAGAGATTTTTTGGCACCCTTACCTGCTGCTCGTAAGGAAGTAGAAGAATTGGCTAAAAACTTTGAAGGTAATTTTGTTTTTGATAGTCTTGCAACAGAACGATTTTTTAAGGAAGAAGCAGGGAATTATGGGATTATTCATGTAGCAATGCATGGGTTATTGAACAACGAAAATGGAGCACTTTCGAGTTTAGCATTTACGGAAGATGGAGATAGTATAGATAATAATTTTTTGCAGGCCTATGAGATTTCTAAAATGGATTTGAATGCAGCATTAGTTGTGCTTTCTGCTTGTGAAACAGGCTATGGTAAATTTGAAACAGGGAATGGTATAGCCTCATTAGCAAGAGCTTTTATGTATGCAGGGGTGCCAAGTATGATAGTGAGCTTGTGGCAAGTGAATGATCAAGCGACTTCTAAGATTATGCAAAGATTGTATCAAAACCTAGCTACAGGAGTTAATAAGGCAGAAGCTTTGCGGCAGGCTAAACTAAATTACCTTAAAAATGCTAAGGGTGTAGCAGGCCACCCAGCTTTTTGGTCGCCATTTGTTCAAATTGGAGATAGTCGTCCTATTGAAGTAACTAAAAGGCAAAGTTTTTGGGAGAGTTGGGGATGGAGTATAGCTGGTTTATTTTTAGCAGCTATAAGTGTTTTTTTAGTTAGAAATAGGATTTATTCAACTTCAGAAAAGGCTAAGTAGAATTTATTATGGAAATTGGAACAATTGAAGTACCAACTTGGATGATGGATATTAAGTATAATTTTAAGGTTATTCCAAATGGAGAATTACATGATTTGATCAAAACTGGGGCAAACTGCCAAGTCTTTGCGTACTATTTGCTTCGTTATCATAATCGAGTTGTTCCTGATCTAAGATCAAGTGAACTTTGGGATGATACAACGTTTTCTGAACAGGTGCCAGAGGATTATGAGCCTTTAGATATTTTGTTTTTTCATAAAAAGAAAGATGCTTATGGAGCTCATTTAGCTGTATTTATTGGAGATAATAAAGCTGTTCATAATTCTAAAAAAATAGGGAAGCCTGTTATTTGGAATTTAGAAACATTTTCAGAAAAACCTGAGTATAAGTTTCTCCTCGGAGGTAAACGATTTTTTAAAGACAAAACTCATTAAATTACCCAAAACAGGTTGAAAATTTAAAGAGGTCTTCATATTATTAGATAATGCTTTAAAATAAAAATGAGAAACATGCGAAAACTATATATATGTATAAGTAGTTTGATTATTATGTTTTTAGCTATATCTAAACCCCAAGGAGTTTTAGCTCAAAACTCTAAAATTGTAACAGCTTATGAAAAAGGAGACTACGAAAAATGCTTGAAACTCTCCGAAAAAGCAAGTTCTAAAGACTTAGAACCTATTTTGTACAATGCAATGGTCTGGGCGAAATATTCTACTATAAGCCCAGTAGATAAATCTTATAGGGCAGAGTATCAAGGTGCTATAAAAAAGGCCTTGAAAAGTTTAGCTAGCCTAAAACGAAAGGATCGACCAGGTACATTTATCAAAGCTCACCTAGAGGAATATCATTTTGTACGTTCTCGCCTGCTGGAAGATGCTCATGAGTATGCAAAAGCCGGTTCTATAGAGCGAGCATTATTGGCCTATGAGGCAATTATGAATCAATTGCAAGACAAAGGCGTGTATTTTTACACTGGTTGTAGCTGGATTGAGTATAATGATGTGCACTTAGGAATGCGCTATCTAAATATGGGGTTGAAGAACTATTATTATGAGTTCAAATCCAAAGGAATACGACCAGAACCAGAGGTCTTAGAGTATTTGCTCAAAGCAACAGAACAACTCTCCGAAAAAGGCTTGTATATGCACGCCATAAGCACCTTTGGGTTTATGGATTTAATTTATTCTAGAGCTACCGAAAAAGGAATAGATAAGGCTTTCCTCAAGTGTCTAAAACTGGCTATGAATGATATTAAGCCTGATGATCATCAGTTGACTAGATTGTTGAGGGAACATGAAGAAGCTGTAAAAAAATATCCAAAAGAGAAAGAAATAAAAGAATGGAAAGCCAATTTTATTGAGAATGCTTTGAATGGATATATAAAGACCTATTCTGCAAGCACAGAGAACTTAGCAAAAGTAGAAAGTAGTTACCGATTTGTGTTAGACAGTTTGGAGCAACCTGCTATAGCTCTCCAACAGATAAATACTGGATTGTTATCCAATATACATCAACTATATAAGGAAGGGAATGATGATAAGAAACGAAAGAAAAGCTTAGCTCTATATGACCTTTTTTGTTCTATCAGCAATGATTATGATAAAAAAGAGTCTGCTGCACTGAAATGTGTGGATTATGGCTTTCAAAAAAATGACTTACGCTCTCAATCCACTGGAATTTTAATCTATCGTACAAAAGAAAAAGATCTAACTAAGATTGCCGACAAAATGAAAGCTTTGGAAGAAAGAATGATCAAAAAGGCAAGTACAATGGGAGATAGCTACACTGAATTTGATGAGGTGATATATTGGTTGAAAAACTTTCCTAAAATGGTGGCCTTAAAAGCTGAGCTAAAAGGTTATTTCGAGAAGTATTCTAAAACTTTACTTGATAAGAATCAGTTTTCTAAAGCAGGATTATTTTTGTTGAGAGCACAAGAGTATTTTCCTGAAGAAAAAGAGTTTAAAACCCTAAAAAGAGCTTGTGTAGAAAAAGATTATAAGATTAATTATATAGGCTCTGAGTTTGCAGAAAAGGAGTTGAACTGGACAGGTTCTGTAGCTACTTGCACACCAGGAAAAATATCTAAAGTAGCTCAAGAGAAAATTATACAACGTTATGATTTTGTAAGAAGGTTATTGGGCTTTCCTGATGGAACTATACTTGATCCAGAAGAGAATAAATATTGTCAAGCTGGTGCACTTTGTATGAGTGCTCAAGGGGAGTTGAGCCATAATCCAGATAAAAGCTGGAAGTGTTATTCTAAAAATGCTGCTCGTGGTGCTCATAATAGTTTGGGAATAGGTTTCAGCTGCTCAGAGTCCATTTTAGAAATGATCGAAGATTCGGGGCCTAATAATAAGGCAACAGGGCACAGAGGTAACTTACTAACACCTCACTTCAAAAGCTTTGTGTATGGAGCCACTAATAATACAGTTGCTTTATCTGCAGGCTCTAAAGAACGACACAATGATGAGGCTCTAGATAGGTTTGATACCGATTTTGTATCTTGGCCACCTAGAGGACCAATACCTGCTCATTGTGTATTTAACCGATGGTCTTTCAAATCGTATAATAGAAATTTTAGCTTTGAAAATGCAGAAGTAAAGATGTATGTAGATGGAAAGGCTATTGAATTAGATTTGGAGTATGAAACAACTATGAAAATAGGTTGGGTGCCAGAAGGTATTGATCGAAATCTTAAAAAAGATCAGACAGTAAAAGTGGTTGTAGAGCTAGATGCTAAACGAGGCTATGGAGCAACACCCAAACGAGAAAAATTTGAATACGAAGTCATTATTTATCCTATTTCAAAGTAAGCCAAAACTATTTTTTTGAGGTCGATAATAATTTGTGTATTATTGTATTTGATAGCTCATAGGTTTTTTTTACTAGCAAAAAAGCTATGAGTTAGTGTATATTAGAAGATGAAAGTAAACAACGTCATTAAAACTGAAAATAATGGGCAATAATAAAATACTCCAAATTGGTTCGCAAAGCATAAATATAGAAGAACTTAAAAAGTTAGAAGTAGATGCTATTATAGAAAAGCTTCAACAGATTTATAAGGAAGGTTATGCAAAAGGCATCCAGAAAGTAGAAGATAAGCTAATGGATACTATAGGAGAGTTGATTTCTGTCAACTTAGAGACCAATATAGTTCCTGTTGTGCCTCAAATAAAAGAAGTTCCTCAAGAGACTACAAAACCACTACCTTCGGCCAAAATTAAGGCTGAGGAAGGAGCAGAAGAACCTATAAAAGAAGGGAAATTAGAAATTCCTCAAAACCTGAACAATCAGCCTAAAACACTAAACGATAAGATGCGTGAAATAGAATCGAGGCTCAAACGATTCTCCAAAAAAGGTTTTGCTATTGTTCGCTATGCTGCAACTGAAGAAGAATACGTCAAGAACAAATACCACTTAACTAATGTTCCAATGAAAGCAATGGTTTTTGACAGTCAAGAAGAAGCAGATCGCTTTAAGGATACTTATTGGGTTTGGTTAGAGAATGTAGAAGTAGTTGCGGTAGTATAGGCTTCAAAAAAAGATATAATATGCAAGAAAAAATAGAACGGTTATTGGCTAAGTATAAACTGCGAAACACCAATGTTCGGAGAGAGGTGTTGTCTATTTTTACCAAAAGTTCATATGCGTTGACACATAGGTTTATAGAAAAAGAAATGCAAGAGGATGTTGACCGTGTCACACTCTATAGAACCTTAAAAACTTTTGAAGATAAGGGGGTTATTCATCGTATTGCAGATGAATCGGATACGATTCGATACGCCTTATGCAAAGATGATTGTCAAGAACACCAACACCAACACTCAGACAACCATGTCCACTTCAAATGTGAGTCCTGCAAACAAACAGTTTGTCTAGAAAATGTTGAAATACCTAATGTAAAGTTGCCAGAAGGTTTTATTGCTAATAAGCATCAATTTTTGGTTATAGGTATTTGTAGCAACTGTAAGTAGTTCATAGTCTATGAAAAAAGCGTACATCTATATTAGTTTCTGGTCTTTTTTGATAGGAGTTATTTATACAACTACTATAGCCTGTGAAACAGCCATTGACTTAAAAATCAAAGATTTTGAGAAAAATCTGGTGTTGAATGCTGTATTTGAACCTGATAGTTCTTTGATCCTAAATCTTCAATGGACACAAGAGTTAGGTAATCCGCCACCTGATGGTGAAGATATTGGGGATATACTCGATTCTTGGGTTTTGCTGAAAGATGGAAATGGTGGGGTAATAGACACCGCTCAGTTGTGTTATAACTATTATTATAATAATAATACCATTATTCCTGATTACTGTTCTTTAGAAAAAAATGAAGCTACTTATGTCCTGCCTAATTTAAAGTTTGACTATGGAAAAGAATACCAAATAGAAATACTTAGAACAGATGGTTTTTCTTTGAATGCTAGTTGTCAAACCCCTCTAGATTTTTCTATTGAATTTGATCCTTTAGATACCTTCTCTACAGAGTTTTCGGGAGCTAAAGTTTTTGATTTTCCAGTTGTTATCAAGGATAATCCTAATGAAAATAATTTTTATATAATAGAAGCTAGATCTAGAGAGGTTTATAGTCAGTATGATGATGATTATCAAGCTGTAGGGTTGTATTGTTTGGACCCTAGTTGCGAAAACTCAGATATTGCAAGGCAAGAAGACCAATATCAACGTATATTTATCAATGACAATGAGTTTAATGGAGTTGATCATCTTTTGATCTTAAAGGCCTCTAAACTTTTTTTAGAATTTCCTAAAATTGATGGAGCTGAGCGATTTTTAGAAGTCAATATATCTAGTGTAAGCGAAGATTTATATAAGTATTACAAAGGGTTTGAACGCCATGAACGAAGTTACGGTACCGATATTTTTGCACAACCTGTCCAATTACATTCCAATGTAAGTAACGAATTAGGCATATTAGGAGCTAAAGTGACCAAAGAGGTTTCTTTTAGGGTAGACTAGTCTTTAGAGGCAATGTATTTTCAGTTATATATCAATAGTTATAGAAACAATACCTAACATATTATTTAAAAGGGAGCAAAAGCTTGGTTTTGAGGTGCTCAAAATTAGAGAGCTGTTGTTTGGAACAGCTTTTCCTAAAGATCATAATCCTTTTAAGCCACATAGAGTTGATTTTTTTGCCATTCTTATTATTACAGAAGGTGTTGCTACACATTTGGTTGATTTTGGCAGTTACACCCTTAAAGCAGGCAATAGTCTTATGGTTTCTAAAGGCCAAATTCATGCTTTTGATACTTCTCCCAATTATGACGGCTATTTAGTAATACATACTGAGGAGTTTATTATTAATGCTATGAACCAATCTGCACAAACTAAAATATTCCAATTGTATAATTACCATTTAGGAACGGTAGTATATCAAGCTTCTCCTACTAATAATGAACATTTATTATCAATAGTACAAGAAGAAGAAATAGAGGGAGATTCTTTTGAGAAAAGCAATATTTTGGGTGCTGCGTTAAGTATTTATCTTTTGAAGTTGGGGCGAGGACAGCAATTTGATCGGTTGCAATATAAGTTTGGCCGAAACTATGAGGTTTTTGAGCAGTTTAAACATGCTGTAGAACAAGGGTATACTCAAAGTAGAAATGCTAAAATTTATGCAAGTCAATTGGGCCTGTCATATAAAACATTGAACAAGATCTGTAAAATATTTACAGAGAAAACAGCCAAGGTTTTTATTGATGACTATATACTTCTAGAGGCAAAACGATTTTTGTCTGCCACTTCTTTATCTGTAAAAGAGATTAGTTATAAATGTGGCTTTGATGAACCTACCAATTTCTTAAAATATTTTAAGAAACTAAGCAACCAAACACCTGTGCAGTTTCGAAAGAAATACCTCTAAGTTCAATATTTACCATTAAGGAGGACACTTTTACCTTTTTTGAGTTCTGTATTTGAGCTATTTTTGTTTTGTAACAAAAGAAGATTTAAGAACACTAAAAAAACAAGATAATGAACCCAAAAGAAGAGGCCGCTAAAAAGTTATACCTAGAAGGTATCAGAGATGGAGATATGAATGCTATTCATAAGTATACAGGGGCTAGATATACACAGCACAACAAAAGTGTAAAGGATGGACAAGAGGGCTTTTTAGAATTTTTTAAAGGTTTTGTTGAGCGTAATCCTGATAGAGATATCCAAATAATTCGATCTTTTGTAGATGGGAATTATGTATTTTTGAATGCATACCAAGAATTGAATAAAGGCCAAGCAAATCATTCTAGGTGGGTAACTATGGATATTTTTGATACGGATGATAATGATAAGCTTATAGAGCATTGGGATGTTATAATACCTTATGTAGATAAAGAAAATACAACTTCAGGAAACGATTTAATTTTAGGTGATTTTGAACCTAAAGACCTAGATAAGACAGTAGAAAACAAGGCATTGATTCGAAGCTTTTTTGTTGATGTTTTTCAAAATAAGAATTACCAAAATATAGAGAATTATATTTCAACAGAGCAATACATCCAACATAATCCTCAATTAGATAATGGGGTGGGACCAATAAAGCAATTTTTGGCTACAGAGGATTTTCAGTATGATTTTATATTCAAAGTAATTGGCTATGGAAATTATGTTGCGAGTTATTCAAAAGCTGTTTTGAATAAAAAGGAATTTGCAGTTATGGACTTATTTAGAATTGAAGAAGGGAAAATTGTAGAACATTGGGATGTAATAGAAGCTATAGAACCTCGTGAGCAATGGGTGAATTCTGGTAAATTTTAGCAAATCCTATAGGACTTTTGTATATTTAAGTATCGGATAGCTTTATTTATTAACAATATTAGAATCCCCACTATGTTTGCGCTTAAGATAAGTGCAAAGTAGCTAAACTATAATAAAGCATAACATAAATACCATGGAAACATTATCTCCACCCCAAAGCCTACATCCTGTTTTATTGAATAACTGTACTCGTGAAGAACTTGACCAGTATTTTTGCAATACTTGGGAGCTATACGATTGGTTATTTAGTTCTATCAAAGACGAATCAACTTATTACATCAATCCTGATCCTTTGCGTCATCCACTTATTTTTTATTGGGGGCATACCGCAGCCTTTTATATCAATAAATTGATTTTAGCAGGGTTGCTAAAAGAAGGGATTAATGAATATTATGAAGATATATTTGCAAAAGGGGTAGACCCTGACTTGCCTGAAAATCTAGAAACACAATCTAAATGGCCAAATTTAGCAGATGTAGATGCTTATCGCAAAACAGTTTATAATGTAGTGCGCGAGGTAATTGCAACTACTCCCTTGGAGTATCCCATTAATGAGAAATCAGCTTTGTGGGCCTTGTTTATGGGTTTAGAGCATGATCGAATACATTTCGAAACATCTTCTGTGCTGATACGACAAGCACCTGCACATTTGCTACAGCGTCCTGATGGCTGGGAGTATGCAGTTTCTTCCAATACAAATATACCAGAGAACAAGCTAATCAGAGTGGAGGGAGGCAAGGTGAGCTTAGGCAAACCTCAAGATTCTACTATTTATGGTTGGGATAATGAGTATGGAAGTTTAGAAGTAGAGGTCAAACCATTTGAGGCAACTCAAAATCTTATATCTAATCAAGAGTACTTAGAGTTTGTTCGCTCAGGAGCATATAGTAAAAAGCAATACTGGACAGCAGAAGGCTGGAATTGGAAGCAACGCACCAATACAAAGCACCCTAAGTTTTGGGTTATAGACAAAACTACTTTTAATTATAGAGCTATGTTTGATGTGGTGTATATGCCTTTAGATTATCCTGTAGAGGTCAATGCCCATGAGGCTTGGGCTTATTGCAAGTGGAAAGGGGACGAATGGAGATTACTGTCAGAAGCAGAATTTATGTTTATAGCTAAAGAGGGTAGATCTGATGATTATGATCCGGTTTTTGATGCTTCTGCTCATAATCTAAACATGTTTATAGGTTCTCCTACACCTGTTGGGCAAATGAAAGAGGGACAAACTGTTTCTGGGTTTAATGATATTTATGGAAATGTATGGGATTGGCTAAAGGATGATTGGTATGCTTTACCAGATTTTAAAACACATCCTTGGTATACTGACTTTTCGGAGCCTTATTTTGATACAGAGCATAGCATGATGCTAGGTGGAGCTTGGGCAACTACAGGCACAGGAGCTTCTCGCTTTTATCGACTATGGTTTCGTAGAGAGTTTTATCAACATGCAGGTTTCCGAATGGCTAAAAACGCTTAGACTTATATGCATAAGATGCACCAAGAATTGGTGAGTGCAGCCAAAGATTTAGCTATAGAAGTAATAGAGCTAGATAGCATAGGTGCAGAGGGGATTTTACTGTTTAAAAAAGACAATAAAGAAGTCGTTTTTAGAGAAGGTTTCCCACTGAACTTACTAAATACTCAAACAGAGTTTTGGCTAGACAATAAACAACTTACCAAACGTACATTTGAACAACTAGGTATAACTTGCCCTAAAAGTATAGTAATAGAAGCAACTCAAAATGAGCAAGCTATTGCTGATTTTTGGGTGGATGGGGTAGTCTATGTCTCCAAGCCTTTATATGGTACAGATGGGGATGGGGTAGAAATGAATGTTAAGACAAAAGAACACTTAAAAGACTATCTTAATAATTGGAAATCTAAGTATAAATTATTTCTCTTGGAGGAGCAGGTAGAGGGCGAAGACCTTAGGATACATATCTTGGGAGGAAAAATTGTTGCAGCATGTTGTCGCAAACCTGCTTATGTGGTAGGAGATGGAGAACAGAATATAGAAGAGTTAATCAGTCAACGTTCTAAAGTAATCAAACAACAAAATCCTGCTAATAAACTAATTGTTGATCAAGTCACGAAAGACTTGTTAAGAATACAAGGTCTACTATTGTCTACTATCCCTAAAAAAGGGCAAGAAATAAAACTTAAGCATGTTGCCAATATGAGTCAAGGAGGCATAGCTATAGATATTACAGAAGAGTTACACCCAAAATATCAGGAGTGGGTAACTCTTTTAGCTAAAGAGTTAAATGCTAGTTGCTTTGCTTTGGATGCTATAACCAAAGACCATACAGTATACCCTGAGGATACGACTTGGGCATTGGAAATAAATCCTAGACCACATTGGTTGCACCATACTTTTTCGGAAGTAAAGCAGCATCCTATGGCTCAAATGATCTTAAAGGAAGTTTTTGGATTGAATTAGGCTTAATCACGAATTAATCGAATTCCTGATTTAAGTTGTTCTTGCCATTCTGCAGTTTCAACTACCTCTTGCATTGTTTTGATTGGTACCATTGGTATACTAGATGGAATAAGTGTGCGTTCCCACCAACTAACCTGATGCGATTTCCCTAACTTGTAACCTATGTTATTGTAAGTGCCTACTAGCTCAAACCCTAAGTGTTCGTGAAGGAGTATACTAGCTCTATTGGGCATCGTAATACCTGCTAAAGCATTTCGGAAGTTCTGTAGCTTGAGAAGTTGTATTATAGTTAAATATAATGCTGTAGCAATTTTGCGCTTTCTAAAATGAGGGTGTACGTACACAGAAAGTTCTCTAGTCCATTGGTATGCTCCACGAGAGCGATGGCGGCTAGCATAAGCATAACCTGCTATTTGTCCATCTATTTCGCAAACCAAAAAAGGTGCTTCAGCTAGATTTTTTTTCGCTCGTTCCCAAAAAACTTCAAGACTAGGAACCTCTAACTCAAAGGTAACAGCTGTTTCTAGAACATAAGGTGCATAGATATTAAGTATGCCAGCACTGTCTTTTTCTTCAACTAATCGAATGGTTGTCATGTGTATATATTTGAACGAGCTATTCTTGATTTGGGATAAAAAAACTGTGTAAATACTAACATTAGAAATAGGTGTAGCAATATCACAGTCCCGAAGGTAATAAAAATGTATCAGTGTAAAAATTATAGTACAGTAAGCTGCGTAATAACTTTAAATATTGTGAATAGATTTATTATTTTTACAACTCTAAATTAATACGACTAAACAGCTTTAGTTTTAGACTTATCAAAAACCATAAAGTTCTGTTATAGTCATATCATAAATTCATGCCTTATAGAGGCGGAGAGCTAAACTCTAACTGTCTAATCTTGAGACAGATGAAATGTTTTTTTTCAAACCTAACCTTTAAATTTATTTTCATTATGAGAACAAAAACTTATTGTTTATTTTTTGCACTCTTTTTTATTTCAAGTTCCTTGTTTGGACAAACAATAATAAAAGATAAAAGTTATGTATCTGGAACTTGGAAAAAATCAGGTTCACCATATATTATTGAAGGTGAAGCAATAGTTGCTATTGGGAAAACACTTAAAATTAAGCCTGGTGTGGTAATTCAGTTTAAAACTGGTGATGTGAGAGATTACACCTCAATGTCGTTCAGTTCTGGTTTTTTAAGGGTGAATGGGACATTAACAGCTAAAGGAAAAGCTAAGAAAATGATTCTGTTTAGACGAAAAGGATCAAGAGGAAGTTGGGGGTGCATCCAGATTAATGATAAAACCAATAAAAGTGTGCTTTCTTATTGCAAAGTGATGCATTCACATTATATCAAAAACATTGTGGAAGACGATAATGCTACTGGTGCTATTTCTGTTTACAAGTCTAGTCCAGAGATCAAAAACTGTGTTTTGGTGAAAAATTTTTGGGCTGCAATTAATTGTAAAGAAAATTCTGCACCTTTAATTAAAAATTCTACTATTGTTGGAAATCGATATGGTATTGAATGTAATAGTAAATCAGATCCTAAAATTGAAAATACCATTGTTTGGCGAAACAAAGCAGCTTTTTATATCAATAATAAGAGTAACCCAACAATTACTCATTCGTTGGTTGATGAAGATCTTTCAGAGCATGACCTTATTGATGATGGAACCAACATCGTTGATGAAAATCCTTTATTTATAAGCGTGAAAGCTGATAATTATGAGTTGAGAAAGAATTCGCCTTGTAGAGGTAAAGCAAGTAATGGTCGAAACATTGGCGCTTTTTAATTGTGAATAGATATTGTAATAATATCTGAAGTATAGTAATTACTATAGTCCGTTATATTTTGGGTTTTAGCAAGAAATTCAATATATAGCGGATTATAAATATTAATAGTCCGTGCATTTTTAGCTTTATTAAACTAAAAATAGCAGTAAACTTCACGGACTAATGAAATATCAGCACCAAAATATAACATAAAATAGAATAGATAGAGAACAGTATGCGAGTAATAGGTTATTTAGAAAGTTCAACTTGTAAAATTACGGTATTCAAGCAAGGTTTTAGGTTTTCCGTAAAATTTGAGGATGGGCTTTATGAGCAAACATTTAAGTTTAGAGAATCTAATGAATTGGCAGGAATTAATGATATTCAAAAGTTGATTGATGAAGAATTTAAGCAAGAAGTTATGAAGCGTTTTGGTGAGATGCGGAAAGCCACAAGTGCTTTGTTAGACCGATATCTAGAAGGAGATGAGGAAGATTGGGTGAATATTGTTTAATAGGAGTGTTCAAAAAGATCATTATGCTAAAATATGCTTATACTATTTTGTATGTAACCGATGTGAGTAAGACTATTGCTTTTTATGAAGAAGCGTTTGGTTTTGAGAAAAAATTTAGTACTCCTGAAAATGATTATGGTGAGATTATATCTGGAGAAACTACAATTGCTTTTGCATCTATCCAATTAGCTGGATCTAACTTGAAAAAAGGGTTTCTGGAGAGCAATTTAAATCAAAAGCCCTTTGGGATAGAGCTGGGGTTTGTAACAGACAATCCTTCTGAATTTATAAAAAAAGCCTTGGGCGCTGGAGCCGTAGAATTAGAGCCATTAAAAACTAAACCTTGGGGACAGGAAGTAGCCTATTTGAGGGATAACAATGGTTTTATTATAGAAATATGTACACCAATTGACAACTAACTTAAAAGTATGTAAATACACCTAAAAAACTATTAGTAGTGTGTAAATACACTTTGTTAGACTCATCATTTTTAATGTTTTTTTGCTTGGGAAATTAAAGAGAAATCTAGCTTCTTTGTAGTACCAACAAATATTCACACCTTAAAACATTAAAAACATGAAAAATCCAGTAGGCGTTTCAGATGCTCTTCAAAGAATTCAGCAATGGTTTGATTTAATCAAAAAAAATCCAAGCCTAGCAAAAGAGAAAAAAGAAGAGATCAAAAAACTTAGAGCTACTTATTCTATACTTCAGAAGATAAATCATATTTCTAGAGAGCAAGGTAGCAGTCAGCAAAAAGTAGATATCCAAAAACTCTATAAGGAATCTAAACGATTAGAAAAATTAGCAAGTAACTTAAAAAAACTAAAGAAGACATTATTTAAGCTTCAAGATATGGAGTTAGATGAGGTCACTTTTGATTCATTACAAAAAGCTGCTGCTAATATTGGGGAGTTGGCTAATAATGTTACAAAAATTGCAGATGATATCGATAATCTTGTTCTAAAAAAGCAGAACAAAGAATTCCTCCAAAAAATATCAAAGCAAATAGCTAAGTATAACGTGAACTAAGGATTAGAAATTAAGCAGCTTTATGTTGAACATTAGTTAATGAAGGATAATAAATAGCTGGTTTTTTATCTAAATATTGATAGGCAATTAATCCAGCAAATAAATGAGAAAAGGCATTAATAGGCTT
>JAAEPD010000581.1 GCA_024222455.1 Aureispira sp. | reverse complement strand
GTTCTCCATCACAAGAGCAGAGCTTAAAACCTTTAGTTAAATCACACATAGAGTTATTTTAATTTACCGTTTTTATGAAGCTCTAACTGACTACGCCAGCTAGATAAAGAGGTGCTGTCATCTATTTTCCATTGCCCATTTTGGTGTCGATAGGCAAACCAAGTGTCGGTCTTATATTTAATTTTGATACGGTCATCATCTTGAGGCTGAAAGTCAAAGTCAAAGCAGTTTTGAGCATTGAGATATTCCTCAACATTGTTACGCAAGGTTTCTTCTTCAATATTGAATCGTTGAATGGCTACTTTTCCCATTATATTTTGAATAGGTTGATCTGGATCTAATCGTTGTAGTACCCAACCAATATCCTCTTGCTTTAACTGTTCTCCATCACAAGAGCAGAGCTTAAAACCTTTAGTTAAATCACACATAGAGTTATTTTAATTTACCGTTTTTATGAAGCTCTAACTGACTACGCCAGCTAGATAAAGAGGTGCTGTCATCTTTTTGCCATTGTCCTTTTTGATATCTATAGGCAAACCAAGTATCGTCTTTGTACTTAATTTGGATACGATCATCTTTTTGAGGCTGGAAATCAAAATCAAAGCAGTTCTGAGCATTAAGGTATTCCTCAATATTATTACGCAATGTTGCTTCTTTCCCATTGAATCGTTTGATTGCTGCCCTGCCTCTTTTATGCTGAATAGGACGATCTCGATCTACTCGATGCAACACCCAACCAATATCCTCTTGTTTTAGCTGTTCTTCATCACAAGAGCAAAGCTTAAAACCTTTAGTTAAATCACACATAGAGTTATTCTATTTTACCATTTTTATGATTGTCCAATAAGCTTCTCCATCCATCCAATGAAGTGCTGTCGTCTTTTTGCCATTGCCCATTTTGGTATCGATAGGCAAACCATTGGTGCTCTGCAAACTTGATTTGTAGTCGATCATCCTGTTGTGGCTCAAAATCAAAATCGAAGCAGTTTTGGTAATTAAGATCCTGTACAATCTTATTGCGTAAGGTTTCTTGCTCTAGATTGAATGTATGGATGCTAGCACGTCCTTTTCTATAGACCATTTCACGATTAGGATCTACTCGTTGAAGTCTCCAACCAATGTCTTCTCGTTTTAGTTGTTCTTCATCACAAGAACAGAGTTTGAAACCTTTAGTTAGATCACACATACGAAAGCTATTATTAGATGATTTATTATTATTTCGATATTAAAATAAACAATCTTTGTGGATTAGGGAAGGTTTAGGTCTTGAAAAATTCGGACATTCTATCTAAATCAATTAAGGGTTCTAGAGGCTGCCCTGGTCCTGCCCAACATTCTTTTTTGAATTGTTGGTGAAATGCGTCTATCGTTCGAGTAGACTGTTGAGCTACTTGATGTGCTTTTTCCTCATCCTGCATTTTTAGAATGTAAATAAGATAATCCCCGATTGAGGTTTGATCTAAGAAAACAGTTTCTAAGTAGATGCCTTCTTCCTCTAAACTTTCCATACATTCTTGAGGTCGACTATTGAGTTCTTTTGCCCACGCCCTTACTTTTTCTATTACGTTAGGTTTTAGAGGTATTTTGTAAGCTTTGGTTATCATATATAACTGGGGGTTAATAGAAACATGAGTCATCCCTTAAGTTTGGGGATAATCTCAAAAAGGATAAGAAGGCTGATCGCCTTCCTCAAACGGTAAATCGGTAGGAAAGTTTTTTTCTGCCGATTTCCTGTTCTGGGGGACCAAGTATCGATAAGGACTCT
>JAAEPD010000580.1 GCA_024222455.1 Aureispira sp. | reverse complement strand
TTAAAACTAAAACAAATAACTCATAGACCTTTTAAGTGTGTAGGTGTTACTGAATTAAGCAAAATAGACACATTAAAAGCTTTTGTATTGCATAATACTATAAAACCTTTTGAATAATGGGATTAACAACAAGCGCATTAATTAATGAAGTGTTACCAGAGGGTAGCGTACTTTATAAGCACAATCATGGACTATTCTCATTTTATTTGACAGATGACAACTTTAGAAGTGGGGAGTCTTTTTTGGATCAAAACTCTAGTTTAGACTTTCATGTTTTTATCGAGGAGATAATAAAAACTTTGATAGAGTTGGAGGCAGATCATATAGAACCATTAGTCCAAGCAGATTACGACTTGGCAACGCTAAAACATTTTTAACTAATGACTAAAATACTCCTATACATAATCCTACTAGCATCTACATACGGCAATCGTACAAGCAGAATGAGAGTGGTCGATTATATAAGCAACCATGCACATATAGCCATAAAAGAGTATCATAGAACATGTATACCTGCAAGCGTAAAACTAGCACAGGCTATACTAGAGGGCGGATATGGAACTAGTTATCTATCTGTTAATAAGTGCAACCATTTTGG
>JAAEPD010000579.1 GCA_024222455.1 Aureispira sp. | reverse complement strand
GCTAATGAGCATTTGCGTCAAGTTTTCAATCTCCTCCATATGTCTATTTCTTAAACTTATCAATATTTCGTCTGTCCCGCTTAGTAGGACGACCTAAACCTTTCTCTCTAAACTCTACTTGCTTATTGAACATGTACCAATCCTTAAATTTATTCAATTCTGATTCTGGTGTTAGGTTTTCGTAACAAGGTTGTGCTAAGGTAGCACTCACTCGCTTATCCAAGAGGTCAACCACCTTATATTCTAAGTTAAACCCTTCCTTTTTCACATTGATAATAACTCCTCGCTCTATCAACAAAGAGGGTTTCACATTAGATTCATCTATCTTTACTTTGCCTGACTTGCAAGCATTTGTAGCTATTGTACGGCTCTTAAAAATACGCACAGCCCAAAGCCATTTGTCTATACGTACTTTCTTTAAATTTGACATAATTAGAATTCTTAGTTTAGAACTTGTTTTTAATGTTCTGTACAAACAACAAACCTGCTAGAGAAAATTCCCTAGCAGGTTTATATTTTTTATATCATTATTAGATATTAATCTCTTCCAGAGAACATAGCCAATAGACGTAAGATTTCTAGGTATAACCACACTAAGGTGACTAATAAACCTAAAGCAGAAACCCATTCCATGTTTTTAGAAGCACCTACACGCTCTCCTGTTTCAAAGTTATCAAAGTCTAGGATCAAGTTTAAAGAAGCTATTACTATAATTACTAAGCTAATACCAATACCAATAAGACCACCTTCGTGTAAGTAAGGAATACCTCCTCCAAAGATCATATTCATACCAAAATTAACAATATAGATCATCATAATCGCTCCAGTTGCAGTCATAACAACTGATCTGAACTTTTCGGTAGGCTTGATCAAGCCTGTTTTGTAAGCAGCTAACATAACTACTAAACACAACATGGTTAGCATAATTGCATTAAATACAATCCCCCAACTACCTGCATCATAATACATAGCATAAACTAAGGAAATAACTCCTAATGCTAAACCTTCAAAAGCTGCATATAAAGGTGCTGTGATAGATGCTGTATTAGGCTTAAACATTGCAATCAAGCAACAAACAAGACCACCTATTACACCTGTCCACATCAAACTCATTGCTGAAGCAGGATTACTTTGGACAATATAAATTCCTACAAAGGCTGTCAAAAATAAAATCCCTGATAAAATCAAAGTTTTATTCACAGCGCCTTGCACAGTCATTGTGTTTTCTCTATCAACGCCTAAGTTTCCGCTTTGAGCACTTTTTTGATAACGCTCTTCACTAACAACAGGATTACGGGATGAGAAAAATTGATTTCTTCTACTCATAATATTTTTATCTAATGGGTTTGGTTAAAAATTTATGTTCTTATGTTTTAATATAAAGTCAACTGAGATTTCAGCTATACACATTAATCAAATATGGACAAATTAAGTTTCTTTAGCAAGTTTTTTAGTAGTTTATTAACAACTATACTAATAGATTATCTTTATTTCTACAAATCAAACACCATTCTACAGACAAAGACAAACTTGACTGAAATTTCTTTTGTCAATTTCAGTCAAGTTTGTCAATTCTAAATGTTTGAATGTTCAATTTTGAATACATTTTTTCACATTAGTTGACTCTAGTTTTTAATTCTCATTGACTTATCAGTCATAAAATAGATAACTACTACAGCCTTTTTTCATTAAACACTCAAAAATTAAACACTCAACATTCTCTAAAGTTTTTGCAGTCCTAAAAAATCCCCCTATATTTAGAACCTAAATATAGATATCTATCAATTATGGAACAACAGGAAAGAAAAAAACTATTAGAAGTAAAGAATCTAAAGACTTATTTCAAAACAGATGATGGTATAACCAAAGCTGTGGATGATGTAAGTTTTACTATATACAAGGGAGAAACTGTAGGAATTGTAGGAGAATCTGGTTCTGGTAAGTCCGTAACCTCGCTCACTATGATGCGTTTGATTCCAAACCCTCCTGGTTTTGTGGCAGGTGGAGAAATTCTGTATCATAGAAAAGATGGTGTGGTCGATTTAACTAAAATCGACATAGAACAGATGCGGGAATACAGAGGAAATGAAATTTCTATGATTTTTCAGGAACCAATGACCTCACTCAACCCAGTATATACTTGTGGAGATCAAGTTGCAGAAACCATACTGTTGCACCAGAATGTATCGAAACAAGATGCAAAACAACGAACATTAGATTTATTTGCTCAAGTAGAGCTTCCTGATCCTCCTCGTATCTATAATGCCTATCCGCACCAACTTTCGGGTGGACAAAAGCAACGGGTAATGATTGCGATGGCTCTATCTTGCAATCCTAATATATTGATTGCTGATGAGCCTACTACAGCCTTAGATGTTACGGTTCAGAAAACGATACTAGAGCTCATGCACGATCTTCGACGCAAGATCAATGCTTCTATTGTGTTTATTACGCACGATTTAGGGGTAATAGCAGAAGTAGCTGATCGTGTAATTGTTATGTATAAAGGTAAAATTGTAGAGCAGGGCAATGTTTATGATATTTTCACCAATCCTAAACATCCTTATACTAAGAGTTTGTTGGCTTGCCGTCCTCCGTTGGATTTCAGAATGCACCAATTGCCTGTTGTTAGCGACTTTATGGAAGTTGCTATAGATGAAGAGGGGAACAGAACAATCACAGAAAAAGAAGCTACTGTACAAGAGGTTGTAGACAAGTTCAAAGTAAAACCAAGCGAAACAATCGCTCGTTTAGAAGATTTAAAATCTAAAAAACCTATCCTAGAAATAAAAGGCTTAAAGACCTACTTCCCTACTGCTCGAAATTTCTTCGGAAAAACGACTCAATGGGTAAAAGCAGTGGATGATGTAAGTTTTAATGTTTATCCTGGCGAAACACTTGGATTGGTAGGAGAATCTGGCTGTGGTAAAACAACCTTAGGGCGAACGATACTGCGTTTGACAGAAGCTACAGCAGGTGAAGTCTTTTTTGAAGGAGAAGATATTCTACAAGTCAAAAAGAAACGTCTAACAGAGTTGCGCAAGGATATGCAAATTATTTTTCAAGATCCATACTCTTCTCTCAATCCTCGTATGACCATTGGTAATGCCATTTTGGAGCCGATGAAAATACATGGAATGTTAGAGAATGACCAAGCTCGTCGTGACAAGGTGATAGAATTGCTAGAAACAGTAAGTCTAGAAGCTCGCCATTTCAATCGTTATCCCCATGAGTTTTCGGGTGGTCAACGTCAACGTATTTGTGTGGCAAGAGCATTAGCATTGAAACCAAGATTTATTATTTGTGATGAATCGGTATCTGCATTAGATGTTTCGGTACAAGCTCAGGTGCTTAACTTATTGATTGATCTACGAAAAGAGTATAACTTTACCTATATCTTTATTTCTCACGATTTATCTGTAGTAAAATTCATGAGTGATCGTATGGTGGTAATGAACAAAGGTAAGATAGAAGAAATGGGTTCTGCAGACGAAATCTATTCTAACCCTAAAACAGAATATACTCAAAAACTAATTTCAGCAATTCCTAAAGGACATATTGAAGACATCAAAATGCGTATGGGACGTTAGAAAATATAAAATATTCAGCAGACTGATAACCTAAATCTCTTTGAGCTATAAAAGCCCAAAGAGATTTTTTTTATTACCTAAGTTAAGTGAACATGATAGCCTTGTTCTAAATTTAAAATTGAACTATAAACAAATTTATGCTCCTTTTCTTAACAAAATAGTAAGTGTATTACAAACAATTATATAGTATATTTGTATCATTGTTGCAATACACTTTTTTATTATTAACTAGAAACAATTTTACCTATGTTGTATAAGCATTTAAGCGCTTTCGTCGCTGTTGCATTGTTATTTGCTAGCAATGTTGTTGTCGCTCAAGGGATCGAATTTGAAAAAGGTTCTTGGGCAGAAGTAAAAGAAAAAGCAAAAAAAGAGAATAAACCTATTTTTGTAGATGCCTATACAACATGGTGTGGACCTTGCAAGTGGATGGCAAAAAATGTATTCACAGAAGAGTCTGTTGGAGAATTTTTTAAAGCTAACTTTGTTAGTTATAAAATGGATATGGAAAAAGGCGAAGGCCCTGAGTTTGCAAAAACACACAAGGTAATGGCTTACCCTACCCTACTCTTTTTTGGTGTAAATGGAGATTTGGTACACAAAACTGTCGGAGCTAAACAAGTTGATGCTTTGATTTCGGAAAGTGAGAAGGCTCTAGATCCTGAAAAACAAATTTATACCCTCAAGAAAAAATTTGATAAAGGTGAACGTGATCCTAAATTCTTATACGATTATGCTTTTGCGCTTCAAGAAGCTTATGAAGACCCTACTGCTGTAGTCAAAGCTTACCTAAAAACACAAAAGCAAGAGGATTTAGCATCTAAACGCAACTTTGACTTTTTATACAACTTAGTTCGTGATTTCAATTCAGACGAATTCAAGTATGTTGTCAACAACAAAGAAAAATTTGAAAAAGCGGCTAGTAAAGAAGATGTAGACAAGTATATAAGTGGTGTATTGGCGAGTGCAGCTAACAACTTATTAAGAAACGAAAATTCATCTGCTAAAGATATTAAATCCTTAGAGAAAGAGTTCAAATCTGTAGCTCCAAACAAAGCAGCTTACTATAGTGCTTATCTACGTTGTTATTTTTATCAAACAGATACTAAAAAAGGCTTTAAGTATACTAAAAAGTATATGGAAAAATACTGTAGCAATCACAGTGAAATGAATTCTATTGCTTGGACCTATTATGAGCAAGAAGATAATCCTAAAAAATTAGATGCCGCATTAGGTTGGGTTGAGCGTGCTATTTCTATAGACAAAAATTGGTACAATACAGATACTCGTGCACACCTTTTGTACAAATTAGGTCGTTACAAACAAGCTCTTGTTGCTGCTGAAGAATCTGCTAAAATTGGTAATGATGGAGGCAATGATGCAAGTGGGACGGAAGCCTTGATTGGTAAAATAAAAGAAGCAATGGATTAATCCTTTAACTGGATAATTCTAATAAAAAACCGCTAAATGCTTATGCATTTAGCGGTTTTTTATATTGTAGTTACAAATTCGTAATTGAAAAACTCGTAATTCGTAATTACGTACTACTACTACTTTTTCTTCTTTTTGAATGGATTAAAATTCCCTCCACCAAATGGATTCTTGACACCTCCTGTTTTAGAAGAATCTTTATTTCCTCCAAAGATCTTATCTCCAATGTTTTTACCAACATCGCCAGCCTTATCACCAATTGCTTTACCCGCAGCATTCTTGATACTATCTTGAATACGCTTAAGCTCTTCGTTTTTGATCTTTTTAGCCAATTCTGCAGCTTGTTTCTTAGCTAGTTCTTCCGCTTCTGCTTTCAAGCGATCCGCTTCATGCTTAAGACGTTCTTCCGCCTCTGCTTTCAGTTTTTCAGCTTCTGCACGTGCTTTAGCTTCCATTTCAGCTTTCAATTTCTCGGCTTCTTCTTTGATCGTATTTTTCACCTGATCCCCCAAAGATTCACCACCTTTACCTTCTGCACCCAACAATTTCACTTTGAATTTAGGTTTAGTCAAGGTACCAGCTATATCCACTCCAATATTCAAGAACTCTGCTTCTTGTAAATCCACCCCAATCTTAGAAGCTTGACCTTTCAAGAAACCAAAACCTTTACTAATTGCAGCATTGGCAGCTTGCCCAGCTGCATTTTTATTCAATAGCTTTCTAGGTACACGCAATTTTAGATCATAGTCCATGCTATTATCCAAACCATGCGAACCACCAAAAGTTGCATCAATCTCGCTATGAGCAAAAGCAAAACGCTCTAAATTGAATTTACCATCCTTAATCGTAAAGAAGTTTTTAGTATTCTTAAACGAAAGTTTCTTCAATTCTTTCACTCCTACTTTTTCTGCCAACTCTTCGACTGAAGGCATATTCTGTACAACTGCATTATAAGTCATCATAGCACCTTCAGCATCTAAACTAGCCAAATCAGGCATTAGGTCTTTACCTAAAACACCTTTTATTTTCAATTGAGAATCAAACGTTCCTGTCAACGATTTCAATGCAGGAACAAGTGTTTGCAAAGTCATTACACCATTTACAATCTTCTCAAAATCTAACTTAGACAAATCATAACCCAACACAAATTCTGGTTTCTCAGGGTTTTGAGTATCATACTCCCCATTGAAGGCCAAACCACCGCCAAAAGCATTTGCACTTAAGTTGATAATTTCTAGTTTGTGGTCATATACACGCAACTCTGCCTTAGCATTTTTCAAGTTGTAAGTATCATAAATCAAGGTATTAAACTTACTAGTCAAGTGGAAATCAATATTCCCAGGAATTTGCATAGGCTCCAAGTCCTTATCCTCTGTAGGAGTAGTAGGATCTTCAGCAGGTACAGGCTCTGTTGCTTCACCAGATTCAGACATAAACTGATTCAAATTCATGTAATTAGAATTCAAATTTAGTGTTCCATGCAACTTACTTCCTCCAAACAAATAACCATAGACATTATGTACTTCACCATCAGCTTGAATATCAACTTTACCCATTAACATCTCAAAGTTTTCCAACTTAGCCAAAGATGGAGAGAACCCACCTTTTGCCTTCATGTTTTTAATGTCATATACATCATAAACAATTTGATTAACAGTTACATCTGCACCAAAATTGAATCGATCAAAAACACCTGTTTCACTAATCTCAGCAGCAGTAGTATCTACCATATCTGTAGCAGCAGTAGGGCCATCTGTTTCGCCAGTCTCTGCGGTAGTCTCTTCACTGGAGCCCATCAATTCATTCAAATCCAACAAATTAGACTGAATATTCAAATTACCTTGCATGATTTTATCACGAGAGAAGTAAGTCAAGATATTATCTAAAGTACCATTAGCCTTGATGTCACTCTTACCTATTTTAATATCAAAATCCTCTAGATTCACATTGTTTGGAGTGAAATTCATTTTCATGTTTTTCAACAAAACAGGAGGTAATCCTTGAGAGTTATAATTAACATCAGAGATAGCCAACAAGCCTTTCATGTCAATCTGATCATATTGTTGATTATTGACATAAGACATCTTAGTTTTAGTCGTTAAATCCGCAACAACAGTACCTGTAAGTTTTTCTATACTTTCCATTGGGAAAGCTTTAGCCAACTCTTCTAGATTGATAGTACCATTGATTTTAGAATCAATATCCGGATCACTTATAGGTGTTCTCAGTTTCAAGGTCGCATCAAACGGATTTGCACCCAATTTCATGTGGAACTTAGACACATCAACCACCATTTGATCCAAATTGCTAGACTTACTGCTAACTTTAATATTGGTGTTAATATCTTTTATGCCCATTGGTAAATCAGGATACTGAAAATCACCATTTTCAACAGATAGATTCACACCAAACGAAGGTATTTGATTACCTTGGTAAAGGCCCTTAGCATAACCATCAAAAGCAAATGTACCATTGGTTTTCACATCCTCAAAGCCTTTCATATAAGCTCCAGGAATCATAGACAAAACACTAGCAAATTTAGTGTCTGGAGTAGAAAACTTAAGATCTACAGCCATTCCTTCGCCTATTGCTAGCTCTCCTTCTGCCAACAACTTTAGCGCATTAAATCTAAAGGAATTGTCCAACAGTTTAATCACCATTCCACCTTCCTTAGATTCTATATTTGCATTAAACTGTATATCTACATTAGCCTTGCTAAAATAGCGCATACGACTCATGCTCACGGTCAAAGCCTCTATTTTTGTATCGGTATACAGATCGTAGGTGCTTTCTGTAAAATCACCACTTCCTTTGTGTGTCAAACTTTTGACTTCAATAAAGTTAGCTCCAGCTGCATCATCATAAGTAATGTTCGCATTATTAATTGCATAATACTCTAATTGTAGCCCAAACTCGCCACTAGATTCAGTCTCTGTTGTTTCTTCCTCTTCTGCAGGAGTGTCGCTAGCTTTTACAATTTCATAATTAGCCTTACCATTCCTCAATACTTTTACATAAAGATTAGGATCATCTATAGTTACTCCTGTAATTTCGTAGGTATCAGAAAATACAGACCATACATCAATAGTAAAGGAAAATCGGCCAATATCAGCTAATTTAATCCCTTCAAACTCCTGTTTACCTGTCACGGTTAGATCATTGATTTCAAAACTAAAATCAGGGAATGTCCACAGTATGGATAAACCAACATCTCCAATATCAACAGTAGCATCTAGTTGCTCATTAATAACTGTTTCTACTTTTTCTAAAATCTGATCCTTAAAGAAATATGGTATAGCAATAGCTGCCCCAATTAGCAATACGATCAAAACTAGCAGTGTAATGATTATTCGTTTCAACCAACGTCTAATAAAACCTTTCTTTTTCTTCTTCTTTTTTGGATTCTCCTCCTCTGGAGGGTTGGGTGTTGTAGTTTCTTCTGACATGTATTTTAATTTAATTTAATTTAATAGTCTGTACATTTTTACCTTTATCAAGCTAAAAACAGCAGTAAACTTTTCTAACCAATTGATTAGAAAAACTTCACAGACTAATGTTAATTGAGAATGATTACTTATCTATATAGTATGATGTAAAAATACGATTGATCGCTTATTTTTTAATAGATTTTAACAAATCTATGGTATAATTCTTCCCGTTGCCCAATTTAAAGCAACATCCCAAGCTATCCCTACTGTTTTTTTGACCGTTCCTAACAAGCTCCAAGACATAAGATCGAGTGTAATTGCTGCTGCTAGAATGAGTTCATCATCATTGTCTGGTTCTACTTTTACACCATAAATATCTATAGTAGACCAAAACTCCTTAGAAACAGTAGCTACCAGTTGTTTGCCAATCCAAAACTTATACTCTTTTTCCCAAAATACACCTGTGATTACTAAATCCTCACTATCCTCTACCTTAATCACAAATTTATCTCGAAACCAAGAATTTTGTTTATTGATTTCTGCCACAAGTTTTTCTTCTCTAAAAAACTTAAACTCCGGAAAATGCAAACGTTGTTGTACATGCACAGACTCCTCCTTAGTATTAGGATTTAGAAAGGTAAAGTCGCTCTCTTCTGAGGCTAATTTACCTCTAATCTTATATACTACTTGCCCTTCCTCATCCTTGATATGATAAGAATCTCGAAAAGACCAAATCTTTTCTCGAATTTGATAAACCTTATTTTCCCTAGATAACTCAGCCATTTTAGCTTATTTTAGATCTTATTTTCCACAAAAAACATACCTTAGAACAAAGTATCCAACATTAGTTTGCCTATCATATAAGTTTGAGCCTGCCCTTTTATCTCTGTTCGGTCTCCCAAGTAGGTACACTCAAATTCACCCAAACGGTTAGATAATTGTTGTGCTATCAGCTCTTTCTTCTCTAATCTTTCTGTCCAATACTTAGTCAAAGTAGTATGTGCAGAGCCTGTTGCAGGGTCTTCATTGACACCACACTGAGGATAAAACCCTCTTGATACAAAATCTACACTATCTCCTACCGCTGTTACAATAACACCTCTGACCTCATCTAAAGCACCCAACTTTTCAAAATTAGGTTGCACAGCTTCTACTGCTTCTTGATTTTCGAGTACCACCATATAATCAGAGTTACCTCTATAACAAGTCTCTATTTCTATTCCTAAGCTCTCATTTAGACCTTCAGGCGTATTTTCTAGCAACTCCAACTCATCTGTCGGGAAATTCATAATATATCCACCTTCCCTATCTTTTCGCACTAACAATCGTCCACTTTTAGAACTAAATATAATTTCTTCGCTATGCCATCCCTCATGTTCAAACAACACATGTGCACTTGCCAATGTAGCATGTCCGCAGAGATCAACTTCCACCGTTGGAGTAAACCATCGGATATCAAATAAATAACCATTGCGAACAACAAAAGCTGTTTCAGATAGGTTATTTTCAGCTGCAATAGCTTGCATTGTAGTACTCGGCAACCATTTTTCTAATGGACAAACCGCAGCAGGATTACCACCAAATAATTGGCTAGTAAAGGCGTCAACTTGATAAATTTTCATAAAATGAATGGCATTGATTGTAGAATTTAGCATCAAACTACCTAAATTTAGTAAAATATCTCTGATAGCCTATGCAAAACCACAATGAATTACTAGATGACACCTTAGCCAACGATCCAAAACAAGAGGAACGTCGAGAAAAATCAAAAAAGAAGAATGAATTTTTCTTATTTCTAATCCACTTCTTTTTGCTTGGTACAGGGCTTTTTTATGTAGATAAAAACCTAAAACGCTGCTGGTTTTATTTAGCACTCTCTTTGTATGCTTGGTTTAGTTTTATTAATGTTTTTATCAGAATTATTCCTGACCTTGAGCCTTTCCATAACAAAACATTTGAGGGTGCTATGACTATTTTTATAGCTTGGGGAATTGTGTACGTGATAGGTACTATAGACGCTTTTTTTACGCTATACAGATACAAAAAATTATAACTAGGAACCATACCTTATACAGAGCTGTTGCTAATCTTCAATAACAACTCTAACTATGAAGCTCCTATCTAGACAAGAATTCAAAGTACAAGTATTTCAACGAGATCAACATCAATGCATTATTTGTCATCAAGAAGGTAAAGATGCACACCATATCTTAGAGCGAAAGCTTTGGGATGATGGAGGTTATTATTTAGACAATGGAGCTACTCTTTGTAGTGCTTGCCACCTTGAAGCAGAGTACACTACTATTTCCTGTCAAGAAATCAGAGAAAAAGCTAATATTCAAGAAGTCTTACTTCCTCCTTATTTAGACTATGGCTTCCCCCTAGATTACGATAAATGGGGCAACCCAATTCCAGAGAACAAACAGCGCCTCAGAGGGCTCTTTTTCTACGAAGAAGCCACCCAACTAGCCCTCAAAAGAGGTCAACAATTGCACCTTTTTGCAGAGCAGGTTATTCATCCTCAACATAGTCCACTAACCCTAGACTTGCTAACATCAATAGAAGAGGAAAATTTAGTTTTATTAGCCTACACACCTACTGATGAACTAATTAGTTTATACTCCAACTTTTACCACAATCAGCAGTTACAACCATTCAACAATCAAGCAAAACATCAATATCTACAAGATTTAACAGCTCAGCTCACAGAATTACCTTACAACTGGAGAATATGCGGTAAATTATTAACGGAGGAAAATAATTTTAGATTTGAGGTATTTAGCTTATGGAATGAGCAAAATACTTGTCTATCTTGGACAGAGACACAAGAATGGGCTATACTTCTAGGTTTTGAGGTAGTTAATGTCTTAAAAAAATATAAGGCTAAAACATTAGTTCTAAAAGAACTGTTTAGCAACTATAAAGACAAAGCTATTCTTAGAATTCAAGGTAGTTTTAGTGCTAAAGAATATAGAAAAAAGGTACTCAGTGTTTAAAGAGCCCTTTTTCTGTCTTAATTTTTAGACTATTAGTCGATAAGCATTTGTTCAATCCAAATTTTTAGCACATCTTAGCTTATAAATCAGCATCACTATATAAATGAATATACTACTACTAGGTCGAGTTTTTTTCGAAAGTATCCGTCAAGCATTACAACAGTTGTTGAGCAATAAGCTCCGCACCTTTTTGTCTTTGCTAGGTATCACCATTGGTATCTGGTGTGTGATTATGGTATTTTCGGTTATTGACTCTCTAGAAGGCTCTATTCAAAACAGTTTCCAACAACTAGGTGATGATTTAGTCTTTGTTAGCCCCTTCCCTTGGGCTCAAATGGATGAAGAGAATTTTTATAAATATCTACGTAGACCACAACCTGACCATAGGGATTTTAAAGCAATAAAAAAACATGCTAAGAATGCTCGCATAGTTACCTATAATGTAATGTTGGGATCAGGTGTTGCCGAATCTAGCACAGGTATGGCCGAAGGCACAGCCTTTTTTGCGATTACGGAGGATTATAAAGATATGTTTGATTTAGAGTTTTTTCAAGGGCGTTATTTTGCTCCGTTAGAATTCTACAAAGGCACCAACCAAGCTATTCTGGGGCATGATGTAGTAGAGGCTTTGTTTCCTAATGACAAAAATCCCGTTGGTAAATATTTCAAAGTAAAAGGCCAAAAGCTACAAGTCATTGGAGTACTCAAAAAAGAAGGCAAAGACCTCCTCAATCCTACCAATTTTGATGAGGTTATTTTTGTACCTTACAATACTGCTCGAAAGTTTGTAAACGTTATGAACTCTGCTCGAACTCAAGGCAGAACATCTATTACAGTTAGACCCGAAGAAGGCGTATCAATAGATCAGCTCAAAGATGAATTGACAGGTGTATTGAGAGCCGAACGCAAACTCAAACCTAGGGAAGAAAACAACTTTTCGCTCAATACCTTATCCCTCCTAGCTGGGATTATAGAAAGTGTGTTTGGAGTCATCCGTTTTGCAGGATTTTTCATTGGTATTTTTGCTATTATTGTTGGTGTTTTTAATGTAGCTAATATCATGTTTGTATCGGTAAAAGAACGTACCAACCTCATAGGAATCAAAAAAGCCTTGGGTGCAAAACGCTACATTATTCTTATTGAATTTCTAATAGAATCTGTAGTACTCTGTCTTATTGGAGGTGCTTTGGGTTTAGTCTTGGTTTATTTAGCATCTTTAGCTGCTACTAGCTATGCCGAGTTTGATATTTTCCTCTCCTACAAAAATGCCTTTATTGGTTTAGGAGCCTCTACAGTAGCAGGTATTATAGCAGGTATTGTTCCAGCATTTAGAGCTGCTAATATGGTTCCTGTCGAAGCTATTCGAGCTTAATTCATAAAGTTATGCTTAAGAAACTAAACTGGACTGCTACTTCTAATGAAGAAAGAGTTATTGCCATAGAAAAAATCAAAAATGTAATTGACGAAAATGATGGTATTATTGTCAACTTCAATATGTTTTCAGATCTTGCGTTAGCTCTCTCCATTGAGATTGAAGAAAACAGAATAGTTCCTTTATATAAAGACTTAAACTCCATTCTTAATATCTCTGAGTTTGATGCAGAAAAAACTCGTGCTACATCTACTAGAGAATGGCTTATTTTCATGAATATTTCTTTCAGCAAAGGAACAGGTAACTTTAAAACGGAAATCCCTGATGTCCCTGGTTAAACAGCTACAAAGTAAACACCAACTCCTCCGGATAATCCTCTTCGAGTAGAGACTTCCCTTTTCCGCTCTTATCCAAAAGTGTAGAATCTGTAGACAACAATTTAGGGTTAGAATTTTTTATAAACTGACCTCCCCCATTATTATCATCTTGAGTAGCAATAGGCTCTCCTTGATTGCCAAACATAGAAAATGCTCCAACAGTTATGACCAAAACAATAACCACCGCTGCTACAGCCTGATATAGTGGAATCTGACGTGTCATGATGCTCCTAGTTATAGTCGCATTTTTAGGATTAGCCTCTTCTCTAAAGGCTAAGGGAGCGTCCTTCAATTCTTGTTCTACCAAGCTATCCAAGCTCAAAAAATCTTGAACTAAAACACTATAACTCTTTATATCTTCCTTAGAAAGATATTCGCCCAACAGCTCTAAATCTGCTGTAGAAAACTCCTCATATTTTTTAGCCGAAAGCAAGTCAAATACTTCTTCTGGCAAATCTTCTATATTCTCCATAGTTGTTTTTATTTAAACACTTCTTTCTTTTCGTAATTTTGCAAAAACTCTTTTGTCTTTTTCAAGGCATAAAACAACCTTGATTTCACCGTTCCTTCGCTACAATCCAATATCTGTGCAATCTCTTTTATAGTCAAGCCATTAGAGTATTTCAATACAAATACCTCTTTATGTGCTTCTGTCAACTGCTCCAATGCTTTTGATAAGTTTTTCAGTCGATTATCTTCTGTAGTTTCTTCTTTCTGTCCTAATGTAATAGCCAATATTTTCTTGTGCTTCTCCCTATTCGAATGATTTCTAAGCTCATTTTTCCATTGGTTTTTAGCAATAACAAAAAGCCATGTTTTGAACCGTCTAGAAGTATCAAATAAAGTAGGTGATTGATAAATTTTCAAGAAAATATTTTGAGCAATATCTTTGCCCTTACTCCGATCATTAGTCAACCACCCTATATATTTGGCCAAAGACAAAAAGTACCGCTTATACAAACTGCTAAAAGCCTTTTCATCCTGGTGTTGCACAAATAAAACTACCAACTCTTCATCCTCCAATTTCTCTAATTTGGTATTCATAATAACTGGGGCTAGCATTTATACCAAGACAAAACTTCCTTTTCTCGGCCGCTCTCTTTTGCTATTTTATTGATTATTTTATTATAATAATCCACTTTGCTCGATTGTTTAGTTTCTTCATAATGTCTTTTGAGCTTAAATAGGCTCGGAAGATAAGTCAAATTCATCATTCCTTTCACCATTCCATCTTCCGCATGTTGTTGAAAATTACTGTTCAAATAATCTAGATTGTACTTCTCTTCAAAATTCTTTTTAATAACAGCCAAATTATCAAACTCTTTTTTAGAATACTCAAAAGCTAACCCAACCATATACATCTGGTCTGCAATTCCAGCTTCTTTGAATAGGTTAATATTAGAACCACAACCCATATAAGCAGCTTTTTGGCTGTTTTTTAGAATATGGATAGTCAAGTCATTTACATACTGCCCCATTGGTGTTTCTTTCGCTTTAGGCAAATCTTTTATTCCTAAAGTTTTGAACACCTTTAGCCTATAGTCTTTTTTAGTTGCCAACACCCATTTATTCGCCACAATCACATCTTTCCGAATCCCCATTCCATACTGTAAAACCCACTTAGGAAAAGCATCCATATCTCCATTACTGATAAACAATCCATCTTTTTTGATGGTAAGCAGTGTGTTATAATTCCACATTAGGTTAGCATTAGAATAATAATTTTCTTGGAGCATTTTTTTAGCTATTTCTGTAGCTTTTTCATCATCAAACGTTCGAATATAATGCACCATCAAGCCCTCATAAGCCTCCAACCTAGAAGGGTCTATAGCATAAGCCTTTTTTAGAAACTCAATAGAGTTATCCTCTATAGTATTATCTGACTCCATGAGGTAATACTCAAAACTATTGCCTATATGTTTTTTAGATGCATTTATAATGGGTTGCAATTTTCCAAAAATCTCATTTTGATTGCCCGCCCAAACCTTAGGAAAGGTTAATTGCAGATAAGCTCTTTGAGCTTTATAATATTGATGCCAAGCATGGGCATTTTTAGGTTGTTTAGTCGTTTCTTTTTTCCACAATCCAGATTGTTCTTGGTAGTAATCTGCTGTTTTCTTCTCTTTAGCAATTCCCAATATCTTTTGAGGAGTTTGGGCATACAAGCTACCAACAGCGAACAACAACAAGCAACAAAACACAGCATTCAACATTCTCATAACTCTACATTTTAAGTGTAATAGTCTAGTATTTTTTAGTAATTGATAACCAATCATCAATTACTTACGAAAATTTAACAGACTATAATAAGTGAATAATTGCTGCTAGTACACTGCCCAAAATCAAAGGTTCAAATTAATTGCTTTTCAACTATTTTTTTCTTCCTCTTCCTCAAAATCAAACTTCAGCTGATAGCCATAACCTGCAATCAAGGTTTCTGTTTTTTGTAAATTGGAGGTAGCCAAACCAATCAATCTGATTTGATCTATAGCCTCTATATTATCTTCTAGAAGCCCATAAGCCAAGCGTCTTATTTCTTCTATATCTGTAAGATAATAATCTTTAGATAAGCTACGTGTCAAAATTTGGAAGTCGCTAGTTTTTAGTTTTAGGGTAAGTGTACGGCCATAATTATCCACCTTTTTCAACCGCTCGTGAAACTTATCAATCAATCCATCCAAGATGGGCAAGATCTCATCATAAGTCGCTAAATCATCTCGTAAGGTTCGTTCTATTGCTAAAGATTTGCGTTGTCGATTATTCTGAACAGGTCTGTTGTCCAAACCTCTTACTATATTATAAAAATAGCGTCCAGTCTTACCAAATTTCTGCGCCAACTCCAATTTTGTCCACTTCTTAAGATCTGCACCATTATGAATCCCATAAAATTTCATTTTTTCGGCAGTTACCTTCCCTACTCCATGAAATTTAGCAATGGGCAACTCCTCCAAAAACTGCTCTGCTTTATGTGGTTTTATCACCGTTAGACCATTCGGTTTTTTAATATCAGAAGCCACCTTAGCTATAAATTTGCAATAAGACACACCTGCAGAGCAAGTCAAGTTGGTCACCTCTAAGATACGATCCATTATCTGCTGTGCAACAACAGTAGCAAGAGGTTCATTCTTTTTATTGACTGTTACATCCAAAAATGCCTCATCTAGCGATAGTGGCTCTATCAAGTCGGTATATTCTGCAAAAATCTCTCGTATCTGTCTAGAAACCTCCTTATAAACAGCAAAGCGAGAGCTCACAAAAATAAGATTGGGGCAAAGTTGCTTGGCCTTATAGCCTGGCATAGCCGAATGTACCCCATATTTACGGGCTTCATAACTAGCTGTTGCCACTACTCCTCTACGTCCACCACCACCTACAGCAATAGGTTTCCCTCGCAATTCGGGGTTATCCCGTTGCTCTATGGAAGCATAAAAAGCATCCATATCTATATGAATGATTTTGCGTGTATGGAGTGTTTTATTCAATAGTTATATTCCTATCCTCTGTTTAAATCCCTCTAACTCCCTTTACAAGGGAGAAATTTAATTTCATTGCAAAAATCTACTATTTTTGACCACAAAGCAACAAGATTGTCCATTTTTTACACCTAATTATTCAATTATTTAATGCAAATTTGTAGTGTAAGATTAATAGAATTCTATTTTGTTTTTAAATTAAATTTTCTAAAAAACTTATCATTAGTCTGTGAGTTCTTATATAGAAAAATATACAGGCTATCAAACTATAATAATCTATTATGAAGTATCAAGCCATCAATTCCGATTTATTTAAGCGCAACCGTGAGCGTTTTGCTGCACAGATGAAACCTAACTCTATAGCTGTTTTTCATTCTAACGATCAAATGCCTCGTAATGGAGATTGTTATTTCCGTTATCGTCAGAATTCTGATATGTTTTACATGACTGGTTTAGACCAAGAAGAAGTGGTATTGGTACTCTACCCTGACCACCCAAAAGGTAAAGAGCATAGTGAAATGGTATTTACCAAAAAGACCAATGAGCATATCATGATTTGGGAGGGTTATAAGTACACTAAGGAAGATGCAGCAAAGACTTCTGCTGTAGCTAATATCCATTGGTTAGAGGCCTTTGAAGGCACCTTACACTCTTTGTTATTGATGGCTGATAACATTTATGTCAATACGAATGAGAATCCAAGAGCTTCTGTAGAATTAGCTTCTAGAGATATGCGTTTTGCGCACAAACTAAAGCAAAACTACCCTGCACACAACTTTGAGCGCAGTCAACCAATCATGAAAAACTTGCGCATGATTAAACAGCAAGAAGAGATTGATGTAATGCAAAAAGCTTGTGATATTACAGACCAAACCTTCCGCAGAGTCTTGTCTAGTACCAAACCAGGTATGATGGAATATGAGGTAGAAGCAAATATTATTTATGAGTTTATCCGCAATGGTGCTAATGGACATGCTTACGATCCAATTATTGCTGGTGGTGCCAATGCTTGTGTATTGCACTATACAGCCAATGACATGGCCTTGAAAGATGGTGATGTTTTACTAATGGATTTTGGTGCTGAATATGGAAATTATGCAGCGGATTTATCTCGTTCTATTCCTGTAAATGGTCGTTTCACCGATCGTCAAAAAGCCGTCTACAATGCAGTACTAAAAGTCAAGAAAGAGGCTGAACAAATGTTGGTAGCAGGCAACAATATTGCTGCTTATCACGATGAGGTTGGTCGCATAATGGAAAGTGAATTAATTGGCTTAGGTTTATTGGATCGAGAAGCTGTTAAGCGTCAAAATCCAGAGATGCCATTGTACAAAAAGTACTTCATGCATGGTACTTCTCACCATTTGGGGCTAGATGTGCATGACCTCAATGATCCTTATGCTAAAATAGAAGCGGGCATGGTCTTTACGTGTGAGCCTGGTATTTATATTCCTGCTGAGAATTTAGGTATCCGTATCGAGGACGACTTAGTTGTTACTAATGGTGCTCCTCTCAATCTAATGGCTAATATTCCGATCGAAGTAGAAGAAATTGAAGAGTTGATGAACAGTACTGTTGGTGCTTAAATTCTTTGAGCAAAGATAAAATGCAAGCGCATCTAATTTATAAAAATTGGATGCGTTTATTTATATTAAGAAGAAGTAAGTGGCCAAATATAATTTATATTTAACTCAAATGGCAGAAAGCAACAAGATTAAACAATTACTCAACTCAGAAAACCCTGTTTATCAAAAACAAGGTTTGCAATTCGCCTATTCTCTAAAACTAGAACCTTATTATAGTGCATATCTTGCTCTAGAAGAGTTGAAAGAAGTTGTAGAAATACATCAACTAGATGAGTCTAGTACCTTTAATGACATCTCAGTATCTGAATGTAATACAGTCAATCAAGCTATTTTAGCCATAACAAATGCGGATGGTATAAAATGTGAATGCATCCCAACAGATCCTAATACACAGCCTTGTTGCTACTTAATATCTACACCTGGTTATTCTCAGTTAGCATGCCATCCTTCCGAAAATTTTATTTATATAAAATTTCAATGTACCCCAAGACAACTTGAACAAATTTTGCCACTCTGCCAAAAACTTAAATCCCTCATCATAGAAGGGGAAAGTTTAGACCAACTAGAGTTGCCAAATATTTTGTGGGAGCTAAAAACATTGAAATCCTTAGTCTTTTATAATTGTGGGATAGCTAATATTTCTCCTCAAATTAATAACTTAACAAACCTCCTCACCTTAAAAATTTTTCAAGGTCCATTAGAGCTAAAATATAAGGCTGGATTTCCTCCATGCCTAAACATTGATAATAGCATTATTGGCAACCCTAAACTATATGTATACATTTATACCCCTAACACAAAGCACAATCTTCCCAAAAAAGATCTCCAAAAGCGCATTTTTATTTTTAAAACAACAAAATATACCGTTTATAATGAGTTAATCCCTATTGTATCTGCTGATTTTAATCATAATGGTGTACCACCAAGTCGTAGTGGATATCCCATTGTATTAAACAGTAAACTTACTTGGATTAGACTTTGGGCAGAAACCCAATTTGATGGGCCTAGATATACTACCAATGTCTTAGTATTAGGACTTGAAAAGGTAATTTGGGGTATTTGCTGGATTCTGTCAATACTAAGTCTTAGTTTGCGTTGGATGTGGTTTCTTTGGTGGCACTTTTTTCCTTTATATAAGTATAAAGATATTGACGAACTTCCTACTCCTTTTGACAAAAACCTTGAATAATTATGCAAAAAACTTGCTCCAAATGCCAACAAGAATTTGAATGTAAAAGCGATGATGTGGCTAATTGTCATTGCTCTAAAGTAACCTTGACTAAAGAACAACTAGCTGCCCTAAAGCAATATTCGGATTGTTTATGTCCTACTTGTTTAACTTCTGTTCCTTCTACTCCTAAAAAACTATAGTTTCTTAAAAAGCTGCTCTTGATTAGCCATATCTCGACAATGTGCTTGCACCAAGCCACCTTTTAATAAGCCATCTTGCTTAGAACTCAGTTTCCCCCCAAGATCAGTAGCCAAAAGATGCTCGACTAAGGTATCCTCTCCCTTTTGTGTGCAGCGATGGACTGTAGGATACAACAAAGACCTTACAAAACCTTTAGGCACTGCAGATTCATGCTCTACAGAGTGATAAAAAATCAAACATTCTTCATCATTTATCCACTCTCTAGAAAAGTAGTAAATATATTCTCTATTCGACAGAAAAAATGGGGTCTGATAATGAACTCGTATTACCCAAGCACTCTTACTAGGAGAATCCTCTAAAACCTCTAAAACCTCACCATTCATAAACTCCTTATTCCACAGTGGGAGATACTTTAACGATTGGTCAGCCAATACATCAACTACCTTTTGGATAGGTGCTTGAATAACAATATCAGTACGATAAACATTTCTAGGGCAATAAGCTAAACGCCCTACTTTTACAGTTCCAGACTTAGGTTTACCTACTTTTGGCCATTGCTGACTCTGCTCTAAGGCATCTTGCAAAAGCAACGACAGTTGTTTATAATCAATATCTTCCAGTTTAGTTGGATACATATGTTCTCCTAATTTTTCCCATTCTTTAATATAAGCCCCTACATGCGATTTTTTTAACCAACGATCCTGCACTTGCTCTGATACCTTGCCTCCCAAGTTATAAACCATTAGATGCTCTACACGAGTTGCACCATTACTCAATGCTGTTATTCGCTGTCCAGAAATATACATAGGACAACGCACATAACCTTTTTGAACCTTAATATCGGATTCTTCTATAGGAGTGTAAGCAACAATATAGGTATTTGAATCTGCTTGATAACTATGTAACCCATGCAAAAATTCTCGATCAGCCATAGGAAAAGGCATCTTAAAAGAAGTCCGAACTAATTTACCATCTTGATCTAAAGAACTGGGCCAAGCTCTGAACTCTTCACCTAACACAAACATATGATTGATGCTGTGCATTGCCCCACAAACATCTTTAAGCAACTTAAAAATTGCAGCAATAGGCACAAAATGTTCAGTTACGGTTTTGAATCCAATGACTTTAGCATCAGAAGCCTTTGCTTTTGAATATACGCTCACATTTGTTTTGTTCAACTCTAGTTGCCAACCAGCTGCATCTAGTTCTTGAGGAATCTGAGTTAAGGTAAAATCTGGACTAATCATTTAATTTGTAAGGTTTTGTTTAGCTTAATGAAACAACAATGGAGGTTAATTGTTTTCAAGATGTAGAATATAGAATATTTTAATTTTTTATGGTCTTCTCACCAACAAAATATATTTTTGTTCGTTTATATAAACGCTACTCACTTTTCTATTCCTCCCCAATACAACATTCTTTATATAACCTAACAACTTATGTATACTTGTATAGACTAAATGTTGTATTCCTCAACATCCAAAAAGCAATTGAAAATGGATTTTAATCATTATCTCAAAAATGAAAAAACAGAGAAAGCTCAAGTTTTTGTAGAACCTAGTAAAGAAGCTCGATTTTTACTTAAATACTTTGGTTGGTTGGTATCGCCAAAAGATGGCAAGGGCAATCGTTTTAGCCAACTACTTCGGATGATCATTGTTTCCCCCTTTTCACAACTAAGCTTATTCAGCTTTGACTACCAATCCTATACCTTCGAAATTTTTCACCAGACAAAGGTTGCTCGAATCACCCACTTCATCTGTATGTTATTCGTCAATCTTTTAGTTATTGCAGGACTGTCTCAAGTCTCCTTTTTTGGAAATACGCCTACAACATTCCTTAATATTGGATTGATTTATGCCAGTATTTTAGGCATTTGGTATTTTATAATTGCAGCTTCACAACGCTTATGGCTTTGGGGAATGGTTCTGGTCTTAGTTGCCTTGGCAATAGGTGCATTAGGCATTTATACTGGTCAAACACTTTTAGCAGGGCATCCTATCCAATGGCTAACTTTAGAAGCTTTTTATAATCCTTGGTTGTGGGCTATTGTCTCTGCATTTTTAATGACAATATCACATATACCAGAGCCTAAATTAGCCCCAAGAGTTACCCCAAATAATGAGTGGGTAGCTGTTCAAGACTTTGTATTAGATAAAGAACATAAGGAAAATACACATATTATTCAACGAATTATTCGATTGGCATTTTTCCCCTTTTGGGGAACATTCAATGAGTTTTGGGCATCTCCCAAGCTTATGCCCTACACATTCTTAGCTGCTATGACAAATATAGGTTATGCCCCTAAAACCTATTCTAAAATTCAAAGTTATGTATCTAGAGCACTCGAAAGTGGTAATCCTGCCTTAGATTATGTAGGAATTGGTGGAGGTAGCTTTATCCAATTGCCTAAAACCTAACCTTCCTATTATCATGGAACCAAACACAACTATTTAGGGGTATAAGCTCATGCTATACTTCTAAATAGTTGTACATCTCTATCTCTTTTTCTATTTTGCGGAAAAATAATAGACTAACAAATATAGAATCAACCATGATGAACCATTCCAACCTACCTCCTTTTAGCATGCAATGTACTCCCAATGTAGCTAAACTACTTACAGACCTAAATTGTAGTATTGGGATCAGTACCTATCAGGCGGGCAAAGTAATTATGGTTAGCCCCAAAAATGAAAAACAATTGGTGCAACTCCCTAGGAACTTTAACAAAGCGATGGGGATCAACATTCAAGATAACAAACTCTTGATTGCTACTAAGGATGAAGTGTTGGTTTTAACACATTCAGCAGATTTGGCTAAGCACTATCCTGCCAAACCAAATACCTATGATGGTCTATTTATACCTAGAGCAGTCTATTTTACAGGGCAAATTGATATTCATGATATTGCATGGGGTGCCAATGATAGTATTTATGCTGTCAACACTTCCTTTTCTACTATTATCAAGATAGATCACAACTATAGCTTCACACCTGTTTGGACACCTCCTTTCATCACCGAAACAGCCTCTGAAGATCGCTGTCACCTCAATGGTATGGCCATGAAAGATGGAAAGCCTAAATATGTTACGGCTTTTAATACAGGAGATAGCCCTAGGAGCTGGAAAGAGAATATTACTAAAACAGGTGTTCTTATGGATGTGGACACCAACGAATTTGTTGTTAAAAATCTCCCAATGCCACATAGTCCTCGAATCTTTGATGGGCAGCTCTATGTATTGCTTTCGGCTACAGGAGAGCTAGCATCTGTAGATATTGAGAACAACACCGTTAATCCTATTCTTGATTTAGGTGGCTTTGTTCGGGGAATGGATAAATGTGGAGATTACTTGTTTATAGGTATTTCTAAAATACGTAAGGGCTCTTCTACTTTTTCTAAGCTACCTATTTCTCTGCGCACCAAAAATGCTGGAGTCAAGATAGTTCACCTACCTACTGCTCAAGTAGTTGGAGAAATTGCCTATTTAAACTCTGTAGATGAGATTTATGATATCCATATCATTCCGAATCTAATTCGACCTAATATACTCAATACACAACGCCCTGACTACAAACATGGTTTAGCTACTCCTACTCAAACGTTTTGGGGTAGAGATAAAAGAGATTAAATTCTATATACAACTGTGCAAAAATCTTTCTACAGTTGCTAACAATCGACTATCATCAACTATCTTTAGATATCCTCATCATTAGATTTGGCTATCCTAACCTTACTTCTTACTTTAGCACATTAAATCCTTGTTAATCGATTAGTGGTGCCCACTATTATCGTAACTTTTTTAACATAAAATCCTATTGTATGAAACATGCAAACATTTCTAAAGACCTTGCTAAACTGCAAAAACTCTTGACCAAGACTCAACAGACTCAAGAGAATAGTCCTTCCCTTATCAAAAAGGTAAAAAGACTCTATCACAAACTATTTCGCTATTTCTCTACTGGCAAGGTTAAAAAGCTAGCCTTGGGGTCTGCTGCTACTTTGTTGTTGCAAGGCAATGTGCATGCGCAGAATTTTAGCAGCCTAAATGAACCAGATCCTTATGGAGTAACTGAACCTATACTGGGATATCAAAATAGACCTGAATTTGTAGACATGGATAATGATGGAGATCAAGATATAATCTATTTTGATCGAAAACAAAGTTTAAGATACATACCCAATACAACTTCTGGTAGTAACGTCTCTTTTGGTGCAGCACAAACAGATCCTTTTAATTTTTCTTATACACCTGTACTTGGAGAAGCCTGCCTTACTTTTTCGCCCTTTGTAGATTTAGATAATGATGGAGATTATGATTTTATGT
>JAAEPD010000578.1 GCA_024222455.1 Aureispira sp. | reverse complement strand
TAAGCAGAACTATTTTTTTTGTTTAAACAAGCAAAATAGACTTACTATTATCAAAAGCTATACATATATATATTATAACTAAAAAAAAATAGGTGCTGTTTTTAGAAACAGCACCTAACTACTTTATTTACTGACTTAAAAAGCCATTCTTTTATAAACCTTATGTATTTCCTTTAGTCTTAAGAACAGTCCAAACAACCAATAGAAACACTATAAAAGCAACTAAACTCCCTAGTATACCCCACAACCAACTAGACGACTCTTCCACCAAAGGTTCTACAGTATTAGTATCCCCTGCCAATACAAATCCACTCCAATAATATGGAGCTAAAGCAATCCCTCTAGCATTTTTTATAAACTTTATTTTTGCTTGTTGTAGAGCTTTGTGTTTAGGCATTCCCGCTTTGATGTTCTCATAAAAATGAACCATTAAACGTTGTGTTGCTTGATCAGATACAGGCCATGTGGTCATCAATATATTAGGTACTCCTGCATGAACGAAACCTCTAGCAATACTCATCACACCTTCTCCTTTTTGCAACTTACCTACTCCTGAGTTACAGGCACTCAAAACTACTAAATTGGCAGAAATTTCCATGTTATACAACTCATAAGTGTGCAACAAACCATCATCTGAATCTTTGTCTTTCATCACAAGACTAGAGTATAAAGGTTCTTTATCGTTGAGTATACCATGTGTAGCAATATGTAGTACATGATAGTTCTTTGCCTTTTCTTTAAAATCAAACTCTGTAGCATCTGCTGCTAACAAAACGTCGCCCCCAAACAACTCACTAATATTTTTAGCTTCTTTAGCTGCACCAGGCAAAGGTTCCAAATTTGCTACATCACCCAATTTTTCATCCAAAATACCTTGATCCATAGTATTAAAATCAGGTGCCCATATAGCTATCTTTTTCAAAGACTCATTAAGGCCTTCTACTTCATTATACTTAGTATATAATGTTGCTGAATAATTGTAAGCAATAGCACAATCTTCTATCAAATACCTAACTTTTCTATAGTCTAAAAGAGAATCTTTTTTAGGTTCTATTAAGTTGCTAGGAAGGCAACCAAATGGCAGGTAATTGAGCTCTCCATCAGGTACTATAATCAGGCTTTTGCCTTTTATATTTTCCAATACAGGTATTATCAGTAGTTCATATAAGGGATAGCCATATTTCATAAATTTAGCCCCATCCATTTGCTTAACAGCTCCTATCAATCGTCTAAGCGTCTCAGGAATAGATGCCTTATAATCAACAAAACACCCATTAACATCATTCTTAGACACCGTTAATATATATAGAGAAGAATCTGATAAAATATACTCCAGCACCACTTCATCCTCTTTCAACTTGGTTTGAACGTCTTCAACATTTACTGTCGTGTAGTTATATTTGAGTTCATAATAGATAGGATATTCTTTCTCAAAAATAGCTAAAATTGCCTCGTGCTCTTTTTGTTGTTCTTGAATAGCCACATCCAATTCCATCAAACGTTTAGCATCCTTGTTTTTTCCCTTTTTGAGTTCATAAAACACCTCTCCTTGCAAGTAACCTATTTGAACTTTTGTCTCATTTTCTTTAGCAATTAAAGAATCAGGAATACCTGCTATTTTTCGAGCTTTTAGATCTCGGATAGTTTCCAAGAGAGATGCTCCCTTAGTCAACTCTGCATAATCAAAACTCCTAAAAAGATAATCTTTTTTGCCAGTAAGGTTGTATAAGGCATCGCAGGTGATAACTGCCTGGTGACTAAATTTATGAGCTAACTCTGTCAATCTATATTTAGACCCTTCATTTCGGTGTGTTTGTCTAAGCTGATTAAGCAACTCTTGAGAAGCATCAAAAGATTCTAGTATGTCTAATAAGCCTTCTTCGGTATGTTTGCCCTCATTGAGTTCATGCAAGATAATTCCCTTAGTTCCCATTGCATTGAGTAGTTCATAAGGAAATTTGGCTTGACTAATATCAATAATTCCTGAACCTTCTCCTACTTCTGCTCCCTCCTCCAAACTTGCATTCATTGCTTGATCTACAAAAGATAATGCTTCCGAAAACAGCTTTTCGGCCAAGTAAATCTCACTCAAAGAGCGAGAAGCCTCTGCCACTAAGGGGTGCTTCTCTTCGTAGATAGGCTTCATTAGGTCTAAAGCATTTTGATAATGGCTTTTAGCCTCAGCATAAGCACTAACCTCCATATACAACGCTCCTTTAGCCATATGTACTTCTATCTGCTTCACAACTTGTTCAGCTGAAGGGAACTGACTGATCAACTCCTCTGCAAATTGATATTCCAATAAAGCTAAGTTGTAATCAGTTGTTTTTTGAGGTATCGTCTTATGTCGAATAGCTGTTAGGTCATGCTTCCCTATTGCTGTTTTCCAATCCTTGTCTACAGTTGTTTTTTGGTACCATATTGCCCCCCCTCTTTTAACATCTACTTTTCTATACAAAAAACCTTCTTGCAAAAATCCTTGATAATGTGTTTCCAATTCATTAGGAGCATTAGTCACCCAATATTCTAAGGCTTGACTATTATAATCTATGGCTACATTGTACAGTCTTTTATCTTTATACACCATTGCCAACATTAAAAATATGTCTGCCCTACGGTCTATATTAGCTCCACTTTCCTCTATTAGTTCTAGTGCTTTTTCTAGATAAGGCAAAGACCGCTCGTATTGTTTTCTCTTAAAAAAGGAAGCTCCTATCCTAAAATTCAATTCAGAGATTCGCTCTGCATCATCTTTCAACAAGTCATCCTTTTGTTCCAATAAATTTTGATACTTAGACACAGCCTCATCAGGCTCCAACATTTTATCATAAATTTCGCCTATACGCATTTTGTCATCAGCCAGATTTTCTAAATTTCGAGCTTCTAGTGGCATAGACTCAGCGGCAGCTACAGCCTGTTCATAATATTCTAAAGACTTTTGATAATTACCTTTATTAAACTCCTTCTCTCCCAACAGTTCATAAAACTCAATTTTTAAACAAGCAGGAATCTTATTTTTGGGATTTTTAATCAATAGTTTTTCAACCTCATTAATCAACGGAACAGCCAAATCCTTTTCGTTATACTCCCAATGATACTTGCCTAAACAGATTTTTAATGGCCCAACTATATTTAGACCACTTACTTCCTTATCCTTATAGAGCTTTTCGGCTTCTTCAAATACAAAAAAGGCCTTCTCTTTTTGCCCACTGTTCACCATAGACAAAGCTTCCATAGAAGTCGCCACTACATAAGCTTTTTTATTCTTGTTTTTGTACTGCTTACTAGCCTTCTGAAAGGCAGCTAAAGCTGCCTTGAAATTGCCTTGAGCGTAGGCTGTTTCTCCTTTTTCAAACTGTTCAAATGCAGAAGAAGGACTCTTCAAAAAAGCAGCTTGCCCTTTTGCCATCAATATTCCTATACTCCATATTCCTATTATAATGCAAATCTTATTCAACATCCTTTTATAACTAACTTTTAGACGTTTTCCTATTCTCCTTTAGGATCAACTTTGGTTGGTTCATTATTATTATAATAAACCTTAATGTACTCCGCTTTATCAAATTTGGTAACTAAAATCTCTGTACGACGATTTCGTTGGTGCTCATATTCAGAACAATCTGTATTGTCCTTACAGTTATTCCTCAATCTAGATTCACCCTGTCCAATAGCCTTTATACGACTAGCTGCAACACCTTTTTTGATTAAATATTCTTTAGCAGCTTGAGCACGTTTGGTCGATAAATCTTGGTTATACTCTGTAGTTCCTCGACTATCTGTATGCGAAGAGAGCTCAACCTCCATACTAGGGAATTGATACATCAAGACAGATAAGCGATATAGATCCGCCACAGCATCTTCTCGAATAGTATAATCATCAAAATCATAAAATACATTCTTAAGCTCCATTACATCTCCCTCTTTCAAGCTCTCCACAATGGTCTGTCCACCTATTTGGATTGGTTCACCCAATTTATCAAAACCAGGAGTCATCAAGAGTTCAGCCACAATAGGCTCATTACAATCAGCTTCCTTGACTAAGGATATAATTTTATTATCACCTATAAACTTATCTTTTTTGCCTTTTACCACATAATCACAACCACACTCTAAGGAGAAAGCAAAGCTACCTGATTCATCCAGTATCACCTTAATTTCTTCTCCAGTACAACGATCCAATAAAGTCACCTCTGTCCCTACCAATGGCCTATTATACTCTTTGTTCAAAGCCATTCCTACTACATAAGGTTTATTTAAAGGTAATGACTGTCCATCTGGCCCTAAAACTAAAGGTCTCCCATCAGGACCAATCAAAGCATCTTTTAGGCTTCCAGTATTAGCTGTACCTTCATTAACTCCATTACCATTATTAGCAAAAGGATTTAATCGTTTTTCTAATCCAATACAAAACTCCTCTATATCTGCATCATTAGGCATCAAGAAATATTCTTTAGCTACTAGATATCCTTGTTTTTGCACCTCTAATATATATTCTTGACCTGCATACATATTATACAAAAAGGTACCTTCATCATCAGTGTAATAAGTTTGATCTGCATCCTTTTTAGGAGCATTGAGCTGATTCAATCGAATACGATATTCATCAGAGCCTTGTCGAGCGGGAGTTAGGTTTAGAACTATGTTATTACCTTCTAGTTTCCCCATTGCAGCACGCTCTGCCTCCGAAAGGTTTGCAATATTGGCATCTGCTTTTCGGATACTCACTACAGCACCTTCTACACGTGTATTATCTGACTGATCATAAACACAGACATCTACGGTATATAATGGTTTGGGGCTTATTGCATCAAAAGATTCTTTCATTACAGCTCTATAAATATCATCCTTGCCCTTGCCTCCTTCTCGGTTGCTACTAAAATAACCTTCTGTTCTATCTTGATTTAAGATCAATCCAAAATCATCGTACTGAGAATTGAATGGCGCACCTATATTTAATGGTGCCATCCAAGTTGTTTCTTTACCTTCGCCTTCTGTTCTAGACATAAACACATCCAGCCGACCTAATCCAGGTTGACCATCTGAAGCAAAAAACAAAGTCCCATCATGGTGTATGTACGGGAACAATTCATTGCCAGCAGTATTGATTTCTGGGCCTAAATTGGTAGCCTCTGTCCAACTGTTCCCAACTCTAAAAGCTGCATACAGATCCATATCTCCTAAGCCATCTTTAGCCCGTTTGGCAAAGACTAAAACTCGACCATCGGCACTAATTGCAGGATGGCAAACATCTATCTCACTGTCGTTAAACTGCAAATCTCTAACATCAGTCCATTCACCTCCAACTTGTCGAGCAGAATAAATTTTAAGCTTTGTTATTTTGTCCTTGCTTTTGCCTCTACGGCCCATGTTGAAATTATTTCGAGTGAAATAAATTTTCTGCTGGTCAGCTTGAAAAGAAACAGGCCCTTCATGAAACTTACTATTCAATTGACTCGAAAAAGGTTTAGCTGTTTTTAATAATCCATCCTCTCCTTTTTCGGCATAATACAAATCCATAAAATTATCATTGGTCCAATTGTCTAATGAACCTTCTTTAGCATCACTTCTAGTTGAGACAAAGACAATCCCTTCTCCATAATATGCAGGACTAAAATCCAGACTAGCTTCATTTATTGTGGATTGGTTGGTAATTTGAACATCTCCAACTGCCTTGAATTGTGCAATTCGGTCACAAGCAGCAGCCATGATCTCCCCTCTCTTATCTACCTCTTTGCCATTAGCCGCTTTCTTAACCTCCTTATCATATAATAGATAGTGTTTTTGAGCTTGGATGTACTTTCCATTAGCCTGCAAAGCTTGCCCATAATAGAAATGGTGCATAGGCTCATCATCCTGCTGTTCAATTAGGGTTCCGTACAGATATTCTGCATTTTGAGTATCTCCAATTTTCCGATAACTGGTAGCCATCTTGATCAGCGTAGGTCTTTTAAGATCCATAATCTCCACTTGACCTAGCATTTCTACATACTTCCCATAGCCCTCATTTTCGTAGAGTTTATCTGCCTTTTTGAGATTCACTTTTTGAGCAAATGCACTAAAAGAACTAGCCAATAAGAAGAGAAAGATTGTATATATTTTCATATAATATTGATTCTAATTTTCTATAAGAGTTGGTCAACTAGACTAAAAATATCTAGGGTTGCGTAAGTGCATATTCTTATTTTTAACAAAATTGACTTCTAACATCACCTCAAAACTACCTGCATTGTATTGCTGCAACTTAGTTAAGGTGAAATCATAGGCTATCCCCAACTTAAACTGGGAATTGAACTGATATTGTAATATTAAATCAATAGAATCGCCTAGACGATAAGTAACCCCTGCCCAAAAACGCTCCCAAAACAAGAAACTAATATTGATATCCATATCAAAAGGAGAATTTGGAGTAAACTTGAGCATTGCTGCAGGTTTGAGTTTTACGTTACGAGCAATATCAAAAATAGCTCCTCCCATCAAGAAATAATGACGCCCCAATCGAGGTTCTATACTAGAGTTTTTATTATCTGTAAAATCAATCCTATTCTCAAAGATATGAGGTATCGAAAAGCCTACATAAAATCGAGGGGCATCATAATATACTCCAGCTCCAAAATTTGGTAAGATCTTAGTTGCTAAAGCTCCAGGAATAGTCCCATCCATCAACTGAGTAGGATCTGCCTTATCCCAACGCACTTGGTAAAAACTAGCTGAGCCTCTCAATCCCATACTTAGGGTATGTTTATTTTTGAATTTAATTCTATAGGAATAGCTCGTTTCTATATTCCAAGAATTAGAGAATCCTAATTGGTCGTTGGTCACAGACAAGCCCAAACCTATTCGATTTTTGAATACAGGAGCATGTAGATTTAAGGTAGCTGTTTGAGGTGAACCTTTTATGCCCAACCATTGCTTTCTATAGATAGCCGACACATTCAAAGCTTCCTTACTCCCCGCATAAGCAGGATTGAAATACAACTTATTGAACATGAATTGTGTGTATTGAGCATCTTGCTGTGCTTTTAGCCCCATAGATGTCCCTAAGAACACGACCAACAATAAACTATAACGCATCATAACTTTTCTTTTTTCTAATCTTAATAGATTGTTACCCTACTCTATCTCCTAACCTCCACAAATCCCTGCAATTCATCACCTGTTGGCAATATCATTATGTAATAAAAAGTACCATCAGGCACAGGATTGCCATTATAAGTCCCTTCCCAATCATTTTGGTAGTTATCCGACTCATAAACTTGATCACCCCAACGGTTAAATATGGCTAGTTTGGTATTGGGATAATTTTCTAGACAAGGGATAAATAACATGTCGTTTATTTCATCCTCATTGGGTGTAATGACATTAGGTACCTTACAATCAAAACCACCTTCAATTTTAATAGTAACCTGAGCTGTATCACAAAAAATATCTGGACAAGCTGGATTGCACAAACGATAGCTAAACTGTTGTGTAGTCAGTATATCTGAGTTGGTCAACTCAAAAGTACCATCTGTCAAGTTTTCTAACTTTCCTTTCTTTGGGTAGGTCACTAAATGTATAGCCCACAAGCCAACCAATTTATCATTGTCTACTACAGAAATAGGGTCTATATCTGCATTGTATTCAATCACTATACTATCATCATTCGCAACTGGTGCATTATCTATTACTACTAGTAAAGTATCTCGACTATAATCCTTACAAGCACCATTACTTATGCTCCATACAAATTGGCTAATCCCCAATTCTACATCTAATACTTCTGTGGTTGGTTCTGTTGGATTGACTAAGACTGCGCCTGAGGTTGTTGACCAAACACCTGTTCCTACAGTTGGAGGAGTTGCATTCAATATAGTTTGATTCAGTCCACAAATCACTATATCCTCGCCTCCATAGGCATTATCCTTAGGCAATCGACTGACTTCTACTACGGCCTCATCGCTATCATAGTCTATACAAGGTCCACTAGAAAGTGTCCACTGGAAAGAATAGGTTTGATCAGCAGCTAAGCCTGTAATTCCTGTGTTGGGGTTAGTAGGATTAGTGATATTCACACCTAAACTAGCTTGTGCCGCAGTCTGCGACCAAACGCCTGTAGCTATGGTAGGATTTGTGGCAGCTAAAGTGCCTGTTGTCTCATTACAAATAGCCAAATCTAAGCCTGCATCGGCAGGGTCAATAGTAGTTGGTGCTGCAATAACCAACATAGTATCTATAGAATAATTGACACAACTTCCATTAGACAAGGTCCAATATAATTGAGTAGTATCAGCTGTAATATTCACTACACTAGTATTTGGCAAAGATGGGTTGATAATCACAGCTCCAGAGTTGCTTGACCAAATTCCTGTACTGCTTATCGGAACATTAGCAAGCATACTAGTTGTATTGCCATCACAAAGCACAATATCTGGGCCTGCATAAGCCACCTCTGTAGGTAAAGCGTTTATAGTATAATTTACATCATCAGTACTAAAATCAGGACAACCTGTTGTTGATAATGTCCATGTGAAATTATATACATTGCCTACTTGCAACCCAGTTACTCCAGTATTCGGATCATTCGGATTTTGAATGATAATACCTTGACTAGCCTGATTGTTTGGTTGTGTCCACAAACCAGTACTTGTAGTAGGTATACTTCCATTCAAACTAATAGAATCAACCCCACACAAGATTTGGTCAAATCCTGCTGCTGCTAAATCATTACTTACAGGAGCCAATACCACTTGTATTGAATCTGTAGAATAATCGACACAAGCCCCATTGCTTAATGTCCAATAATAAACAGTGGTATCTTCTAATATAAATACTGCTTCTGAATGTGCTAAAGAAGGATCGACTAAGGTTGCAGAATCATTGGTAGTCCACAAGCCTGAACCTATAGGTGGCATAGTCGCTCCTAAATCAAGGGCATTACCTCCACAGAGTACGGTATCTTCCCCTGCATAAGCTACATCATTCGGAAATACATCTATGGTGATTAATACTTTATCACTAGAATAATCTGTACAACCTCCATTGGTCAGCGTCCATGTAAATTCGTAGGTTCTACCTGCTGATAATCCAGAAACTAAGCTGTTTGGGTCGTTGATATCATTAATCAATACACCTAAACTTGCTTGTGCGGGTGTTTGGGTCCAATAACCTAATCCAATTGAAGGCATTGTAGCATTAAGGTTGATGGTAGTTTGTGCACAAAAAGCTGTATCTAAACCTGCATCAGCTACATCGCCACTTGGTTGTGTGACTGTAACTAGAACGGTATCACTATCGTAATTCAAACAACTGCCACCAGACAAAGTCCAAATAAACGTACTTGTTCCAAAAGGTAGATTTGCTATAGTTGTGGCTGGATCTGTTGGGTTGGCTATAGTGGCTGTAGAAGTTGTACTCCAAACCCCTGTAGCCACACTTGGCCCTGCTGCTGCCAAATTGGTAGAACTTGTTCCACAAAGATCAATATCTGCTCCTGCATAAGCATTATCAGGTGGACTTTGCGTAATGGTAAGAATAACAACATCACTAGAATAATCAATACAAGAGCCATTGGTCAATGTCCATGTAAAAGTATAGGAATTTCCTTGTTGCAATCCTGTCACTAAAGATAATGGATCATTAGGGTCTATAATATTAACACCTTGTGCAGCTTGATTTGCTGTTTGTGACCATGTTCCGATTCCTACCGTTGGTGCAACTCCTGCTAAGTTGAGAGAACTTTGACCACAAACTACTTGGTTGGTGCCTGCATCAGCCACAGCTGTAGCAGTAGAAACAATAACGAATACTGAATCTGTAGAATAATTCAAGCAAGTTCCATTACTCAAGGTCCAATAAAAAACGCTGGTATCATTATTAGCTAAGTTGACAATAGGTGTGGTTGCATTGGTTGGGTCTACAATTGTAGCCGTGGAATTGGTTGTCCAAAAACCTGTACCTTGTGTAGATACGTAGGCATTTAGATTGACTGTATTGCTATTACAAATAGCAATATCTGTACCTGCATAGGCCACATCTGGTGGAGCTACATCTATATTGATTGTCACATTATCTGAACTATAGTCTGTACAATTCCCATTACTCAATGTCCATGTAAAGGTATAACTATTACCTTGTTGAACACCTGTGACGGTACTATTTGGGTTAGTTGGATTAGTAATAACGACACCTTGACTAGATTGTGTAGCGCTTTGTGTCCAATATCCAGTACTAACTAAAGGTGTATTGGCGTTCAAATTAATGGTTGTTTGCCCACAAAGCTGTTGGTCTAAACCTGCATTAGCTGTATCACTACTCAAAGGACTAGCATCAACCACTACAGAATCGGTAGAAAAGTCTACACAAGTTCCATTACTTAAGGTCCAATAAAAAACATTTGCCCCTGATGGTAAATTAGAAATAACGGTTGTTGCCAAATTAGGGTTGGCAATTGTTCCAGTAGAAGCACTTCTCCAAACGCCTGTTGCACCTGTTGGTGGGGTAGCTTGAAGGATTGTGTCAAATTGATTGCACAGATTAATATCTGCCCCAGCATAAGCCACTGTTGATGGAATTTGTTCTATACTTACTGTTGTGGTTAAGGAGGCTTGACTAGCACAGCCATTGGCCGTTCCTACTACATAATAACTACCTGCATCAGCCATGGTAGTTGGCGTTATCACTAAGGTATCGCCTGTTCCTACACTTAGATTTGCTGCATTAAACCATTCAAAAGTAGTTCCTGCTACTGTATTGGTAGTTAATACTAATGAATCGCCCTCACAAATAGGTGTATTATTAGAAGCAATTAAAGGTGTTGTAGGAATTGGATGAACTGTTACTTGAACAGTAGTATCTCCACTCAAACATCCATTTGCATCTATTATGTACAAATTGTAAGCACCTGTATCTATTAATGTTGCAGAGGCAATTGCTGTAGGATTTTGCAAGTTAGAATTAAAACCATTTGGGCCTGTCCACACATAAGTATTGGCGGTAGTGGTGGTATTCAAAACGATAGCTTCACCTTCACAAACTGCAAAATCTGCTGGTACAGATGGTGTTGTTGGCACAGCATGAACATTTACAGTAGTACTTCCTGCCAAAGAGGTGCATCCATTTACAGTTACAAATAAATAGAAGGTG
>JAAEPD010000577.1 GCA_024222455.1 Aureispira sp. | reverse complement strand
TCTCTTACTTAAGGGATGACTCATGTTTTTTTATCTTTTTTTCCATAAAAAATTAATTTCACCTCACTTATTGCTCAAGTTCTTTAGCCTTTTTCTTTCTAATAATCCATAAAGCTCCTCCACCTATACAAACAGCCATAAAAAATCCAAATATGAGTATCAATGCTAATTCTGAAAGAAATAAAACAGCAATAAAAGCAATTCCAAAAGCGATTCCCATCGTCATTAAAAACACCTCTCGATTTTCATAAATCGGATTAGTTGTTTTTTTATTCTTTCGAAATCGTTCCCCTTTCTTTTTAATTCTTTTTTTTGTTACACTCTTTTTGAAAGAAGACAATTCTACAGAGCTAACTTGTTCTGTATGTTGAGAGGTAGAACAGTTTGGTACAGCTTTCCAGCTTAAAGAAGCTAAGCCGAAAAAGATGCATATATACAATAAATGAAGTTGTTTCATGGCTTTAGGATTGAATGGGTATACAATATAATCTAGAAAAGCTCACAAAAACTTATCCAAATTAAAGTCCATTCCAGCCTACTGATACTCAGATAAATAAAATCAGGTTGATTTTATTTATCTGCAATAAAATCAAGATAACTTCCTAGATCTGGGTAAACCTTGAACAATGTCTGTGCTTCGGTAGGATCTACACGTGTCCCGTTGATATAAGGAATAACCTTAGCCCCCGAAAAGCCTTTATTTAACATACTTTGATGCAAGTTTTTAGCATCTACAAATTTCTTTTCTATCCCAACTAGATACCTAACATTGATATCATTAGGCCGTTTTTCGGTAAGTGTGTGTGCAAAATCTTGCAAGACTGAATTAGAGTACATTGTTGCCGTTTCTGTTACTTCTACTCTATATATTAACCCTTCTATTCGTTTAGAATATTGGGCATACTCAGGTCTGCTCATTACTGTGCTAACAGTAGGTTCTATTATATTAACAGCGATAGGCTCATTCTGAATATTAAAGACTTTTATATTAATTCTACGATTCATTTTGTGCCCCAAAGCATTGGGCGAACCGTCAAAATTTTGATTGGTAGCAATTGGATAATTCTGCCCACAGCCCTGAATCCATATACTTTCATTTTTAGCCCCACTTTTCACTAAATCTTTGGCTAAATCTTCCGCCTGTTTCACCGTCAAAAATAGATCATTGCTTGCTTGGCCTGTATTGTCAGCATGAGCAGTCAACAAAACCCTAACATTTGGATATTTAGTGAGCAACTTAGTCAACGATTTTATAATATTCTGACCTCCTACTATATCTCCCGTAGTATTTTCATAATAGATAGGTGCTAGCATAAAAGTTTCCCTAATTTCTTTAGGTTCCTTGTTAGTTGTATCCTTATTGGTAGTTACTTTATTAATATTTTCATCAGGACGATTATCCACTATACTCTCTGTCACTACCAAAAGTATATCTGTAAAAGAACGAGGTTGCGACCACATCATTTGCTCTGGAAGATAAGATCGAAAATAAGCAGAAAACAAATCAGTACCACCTATACATTCTGCTCGTTCCGACGAAAAATAAGCACTCAACCCATCCTTAGCCAAATGGAAATCAAAATCGTCTCCTGATGAATTGATTGGAGGCAACATATTTTCACTAGTACTCCATAAACGAGTTTCATCATCAAACACTGCTTTATAAATATCCAAGCCACCCATTCCTTCAGGTTTATTAGAACTAAAATAAAGTGTGCGTCCATCCTTTGATAAAAATGGAGAAACCTCATCATGAGGTGTATTGATATTAGGCCCTAAATTTCTAGCAGGAGTCCACTTTCCATTGCTCATTTGTAAGGAATAATAAAGATCCTTCCCTCCATATCCACTAGGCTTGCTATTCGAAAACAATAAAATGCTATCCGTAAAAAAAAAGTGGTCACCTTCCCAATAATCCTTTTGTTTAAAAGTCTTGCTAGCAAATGGGATGGCTACACTGACAGTATCTTCGTCAAAATTGTCAATTAAGACTTGAGCTTGCTCTAAACTTGTGCCTCTCGAAAATAACATTTGATATCCTCCATCAGGAAAAGCAATAACAGCTTCATCCATAGCTGTGTTATAGCGTTTGGAGAGTGCTTGCCCCTTTGTCCAACGGCCTTGATCTAAGGTTGCTTTAAATACATCAGACTTAAAAGTCCCATCTACAAGATCTTCCTTACCATTAGCATCTGTTCGCCCCCCCTCTGTTCCTTTCTGATTAGAAGAAAAATACAATACATTGGGTGTTCTTAGGTTAAATGTAATTCCAAATTCATCTGCAGAAGTATTGATTTGGTCTCCAAGCGTAGATACAATTGCTTTTTTATCCAAAACAACCAACTGAATCCCATTAATACACTGAAGAATCAAACGTTTAAACTCCTTTCTTCTAGTATCATTGCTAGGAAGTGTTTTTAGATACCGCTTATAATAATAAGCTGCTTTCTCAAACTTGTTGACTAAATGAAAACTCCTAGCAGCATAATAATAAGCTTCAGGGTCAGGGTTATCACTCTTTACATAAAATTCAAAATATGGAATTGCACTAGTTAGATCGTTTTTATAAAAATAGCACAAAGCTGTTTTATACTTCACACTAGCATCCTTAGGGCGCTTTACTTGAACAGCCTTATACAGCTTTAATGCACTAACATAATCCCCTATTCTATATGCTGCGGCTGCTTTATTTTTGAGTTGTTTGAGTGATTGTGCGTAACTAGAACGCCCCAACAACATAGTTATACTGACTATAAATATTAATTTCATACTACTTTTAGTTCCTGATAATATTCCTCCAATGCTTCCCATTTGACAAAAACAAATGCAAAGATACAAAATTCAAAAAAAGCTAGGTTCATAACCCAATAATCTGCAAAGAAAAAGAGTAGCACAAAGTACAACAAAAACTTATCCAATCGTCGAGTAAAGAAACCTACTACAAAAAACAACTCCAAAACAAGCATACCATACCACAATGCAGCACAAATAGTTGGAGAACTGAGCAGATAATTAATAAAATCGCTATACCAATGTGTAGGATTTTGCACCATAAAGTCAAGATGCTGTGCTTTTAATATATGCTCCATTTGGGTAGAGTCAAAAGCACTTCCTCTATAAACCTTCCAAATAGCAGCCGAAAATAGGGCAAAACAAACATAATATCGCAATGCCCATAAGCCTAAAACAAAGCTTTTATTTTGTTTAAAACATAAGACCAAAGACCAAAAAACAACTCCCAAAAAAGTATGTTCATGGTGAGTAGATACAGAATTAAACGTTACAAAATATAAAGAACAACTTATAGCTAATAAAATGGAGAATATCCGCCAATTTGGTAAGAGCATTGCTAACAAGGGCAATAACAACAAACTCCCATCAATAGCTATTGCAGCCCAAGAATTGTGTATTAATACATCTGGAAGTCCTAAGATATGTAAACCCCAAAAAACATTATCAGCTCTAGGTGTCACAAACACAGGTTCTAACAACTGAGACAGTAGCAAAGACTGATAGCCTCTAGCCAATATAGCCAACCAAATGCCTAAATACACCCATTGTGTCAGCGTTTTGCGCTCCTGATCTATGGCTGCTATAGACATCTATCTATTCTGATTAGCTTTGAACCAAGCTAAGGCTCGTTCTAAATCCTCAGGAGTATCTATACCTATAGTTTCCTCTTCTGTAACCAAAGCACTGATAACCATATGATCTTCCAACCAACGCAATTGCTCCAAAGATTCCATTTCCTCCAAAGGAGAAGGCTCCAGTTCTTTTATCTCCTCTTCCAAACATTCTGCATCAAAAGCATACATTCCTATATGCTTATAATAAGTTCCTTCTTCTACCCATTTGGAGCGTTCTACCCCTCTCAGATAAGGGATAGCTTGGCGACTAAAATATAATACATCCCATATTTCGGTATAAAATTGCTGCACAGCCACTACTTTGACCACATTAGGATTAAACAATTCCTCTTCTGTTGTTATTTTTTTGATTAAGGTAGCCACATTAGGTTTCAAAACCTCATCCTGAAAAGCGGTCAGCAGCAAATTTATTTGACTTGGTTGCACAAAAGGCTCATCCCCTTGCACATTGACCACCACATCAAAATTATGCCCCTCACTTCTAAGCAACTCAACTACTTCTATACAACGTTCCGTCCCATTTCTATGCTCAGCACTAGTCATCATCACCTCTCCTCCAAACTGTTTGGCAACATCATAAATCAAATCATCATCTGTAGCTATGATTACTTCATCCAAATCAGAAGCTACAGCTTGCTCATAAACTCGTTGTATCATAGGTTTCCCCATAATATCGACCAAAGCCTTGCCTCTAAAGCGAGTAGATTCATACCTTGCTGGAATTATACCTAAACTTCTCATCTATCCAATTACTTATTTAATTACGAATTATGAATCTTTCACCGATTATCTATCCCCCTTATTCAAGCAATTTTCATTCTTAATTCTAAATTTTTAATTTAAATATCTCTCCTTCCAACCAATCTTTATTGGCAATGGGTGAAAGCGTAGCCAATCGTTGTTGAAACTTATCATAAGCAACTTTATATTTCTTTTTGCTTAATATTCCTTTATCACTCTTCAGACGATACAGTTTTTTAGTCAACTTTATCAAATTAGCATTAGCTTGCATCCGATAAGTAGATACATTTTGATGTCGCCTCAAATAACTATTAAAAGCTTCTAGAAGCGAATACAAGGCCTCCCCTGCATCCAACTCATAATAGCTTTTGAGTTGAATGATTTTAGCACCTATATAATAAGATGCATCCTTAAACTCTACATTGTGCAAACACTCCAATGCAGCACCATAATCTGCCTTTGCATAGTACAAGGATGCTAAGTTATAATAATATCCTGTTTCCTTAATATCTGGTGGCAAATAATGCTGGTACTCTTCTATAAATTGAGCAGTCCAATCGTATTTTTTTTGGCGTAAGGCAATGGTTACTATATTTTTATAATCCCACCCTAGCAGATACCCATCCATAAAAATTAATTGGCTCTCCACCAAAAATATATAGTGGTCTAGAGCTTCCGCATAATACTCTATAGCTCCTTGATTAATCTGCTTGATGGCATAGTTGAGTGCATGATCATACAAACCCATCAAATCCTTTCGGCTAAACTCTGTTCGATGCGCCTCCAACAGTTGCTTGAGTTGTTGATAATACCGTTCATTTTCGGCGGGTTTTGAAGTTAACAACTTAAAAATAGCCTTATAAGCCTGCAATATAGGGTATTTAGCATACTCCGACTGCTCTACATAATCCAAGACCGTATCCAACATCGTCCATTCATAATTGGACTGAATTACAATATTTCGGCTCGCCATATCACAAGCTACTTGGAGCTTTTCGAGCACAAAAAACAAATCTAAGGCATTATTACCCTCTTGCAAATGAGCATTGTATTGCCGTCCTCCCTCATCTATAAATTTTGCATTTTGCTCTTTATGGAAATGGTATTGATAAAAATACTGTTGAGCTTTTTGATCTTCCGATTGTTCCAATATCTTATAATGGCGCTTACTTGCATAAGGATAATGCTTTTCTGCACGATATTTTCGAAGTTCTTCAAGCAACCAAAGCTGTTTTTGTGCAGACTCTTGCTGGCAACGTTGTACTGCCAAAAAATCATACAGCAACTGGAGTAGCTGAGAACTTAGATGATTAAATTTTCTATTATTGTAAGTTTGCTGAGGGTAGATTTTAGCATAGAGATATGCTGAGTTTAGGCGACGAGGATGGTCAAATTTTGGAGCAGTATACACCAACTCTTCACAGAGCTGAGTTACCTCCTTATGTTTATTAAAATAAGGAGAATGCACATAATCCGAAAACTTTGTCAAGTCCTTGCTCGACAATTTAGATAAAAGATCTATTAGTTTTGAATTTTGCATTCTCCTTAAATATTCAGTATCTATTACACATTATACTGCTAGTGAATCTTCAGACAAAGCTTTCAATTCATTAATCAGTGGTAATAATTTTTCTATAATCACATGTTCCATTATCACAATCTTATACCATCTAGGTTTATGATGATTATCAGGAACTAAACCATATCTATCGGCAATCTCAGCAGTTAGATATTTGCTTTTTATAGTAATAATATTAGAGTCAGCATTCCGATAATATTCAATATTTGCCTCTTCTAATTGCTTAATGACCCAATTCGCTCTATTTAGCAAGATTAAGATTTTTTCTTTCCAACCATAAGGGCCATACTTCATCAAAATCATCCAAACAGCTACTGCATTAGCTCCTGAACGGCTTCCTATCAGCGTAAAATCTTCGCCCTCTACATAAGAAGCCTCCTTAGTATTGGCATAATGAATATAATCTTTTCGAATAAGAAAAAGACCTGTACCATAAGGTGCTTGCACCATTTTATGGGCATCTAAGGTCACAGAGGTTACATGAGGGTTAGAAAAATCTAACTTACAACCACTGTTAGAAAAAGGATAAAAGAATCCACCATAAGCTCCATCTACATGCAACTTAAATGGACAATCTGCTGCCTGCAAGGCTTCTACATAAATATCTACATTGTCAACAGAGCCAAACATAGTAGTCATCATATTCGCCACTACTATAAAATACTTTTTACCCTTAGATTTTTGTTCATCAATAAGCTCCGAAATCTGTTGAACATCTAACTGTCGAGTATTTTCATCTGTTTTGGCAAATGCAATATCCACATTAAATACATTAGCAGCCTTAGCCATAGAATAATGGCTGTCTTCCGAACAAAGAATACAAATCTGATCATTAGTAGCCTTGTACTCTGCTCTAAAATAATTTCTGTAAATCCAGATAGCTTGCATATTAGCCTCCGTGCCTCCTGAAGCAACATAGCCATCTTGCCCATTTGGTTTACCTTTCAGAATTTCTTCTGCACAGATTTTAATCAATTCTTGCTCTATCTGCTGTGTTCCTTTAAAAAAATGTTCTGAGGTCCCTAAAGTGTGGCAACCAATATGGTTAGGGTTGTACACTAGTGTAGATAAAAAGGGAGCATCTTTTAGGAAAGGTGCATCCTGATAAAACACCTTTTCATCTAAATTAGAACCAGGAATTCCTAGTATATTAGATTCATTAAAGTTGATGTTTTCGGATAACGCTCCAAATACTCGATCCTTGATCTCTTCTTGACTCAGTTTCTTCCAGTATTTCATTATTTCTGGTTTCATTCAAAAAAAAGATGTATACCCTGCAAAACTAACACTTTTATAGGCAAATTCAACTATTTTTTTTAAATAGTTATTTCTTTAAAATCCGATAGAACACTACACCTGAAACACCTAAAACACTTTAAAAACCGCACAAAACATATTTATTTTATTTTAAACTATCTGATTCTACATGATAAGAATCTTTTTTTCTCTGCATTAGTTAGTTCATCTTTGTAATATGAAAAATACATAGAGGGATTATTCTACAATAGAACAGAAAGTGATTAACTTTAAAGATATAAAACAATATCATCTATGAACACCTTGAAACATACCTATATTTTAATACTATTGGCCATTGCTTTTTCTAGTAATGCTTTTGGGCAAACAGTTACTGTTTCTAAAACTTATGCACCAAGCTCTCCTGCCGGTCCATTTACGAATACGACAGGGACACCCCTTCCTCATATTACTTTTGTAGATGGAGTAGATGTACCAACAGGTGCAGTTATAGAAGAAATGGAAGTAACTATAGTTTGGTCAAAATCAGATGGTACTGCTTGTGGTACAGTAACAGGCCAAACTGTTGACTTAACAGAAGCAGGATTTACTATAGAACACATGACAACAGGACTAAGCCGTACATTTGCATCTTCTGTAGGTATAGGTCCTTTTCTAGCTCCCTCAGGTGGAGCTACCTTTTTTGGTGCTAATCCTGTACTCATGGACACCTCTACATTTAAAGAGGGTGGGAACATATCTGTATTTCCTCATGCTGGTAATATGAACAATACATTTTCACCTAATCCTCAATCTTTAACAGCTCTAAAAGGTACTGATTTTCTAGGCAGCCAAGCCGCAGGAGATTGGCGCATACTCGCTATTGATGACTTTCCAGGTGCAGGGCCTCAATTATGTATACATAGTTATACTATTACACTCAAAGCTACTACCAGTTGTAGTGTTGGTGATGTAACCCTCCCCACTGCAAACTGCCAAAGCTCAATAGATGTTTATCTTGATGCTTCGGGAATTGCAACAATACTACCCAATGAGCTAGACAATGGAAGTACCGACAACTGTGGGATTGCCATGATGCAAATTAACAATCAAACTATATGGACAGTTGATTGCTCTAATATTGGAGTCAACACAGTACAACTTACCGTGATTGATACTGCTGGTAATTCAACATCTTGTCCTACTGTTGTTAATGTCTTAGACACTATTACACCTGTAATAGATTGTGGGACTAGTTTCCCTGGGCCTATATCTCGTACTCTTTATGCAGATAACACTGGGCATTTCACTTTTCTAGCTACTGACTCAATAGTAGCTACGGACAATTGTTTCATAAGCAGTTATGGCGTTAGAATATTAGGAGGAGCTTCTTTTCTAAGTTCAGTAACACTAGATTGTTCTAATTTAGGGAATGTACCTTTAGAATATCAAGTAACAGATGCCTCTGGAAACACAAGTACCTGTACAACAGTAATTAGCTATTTAGACACGATTGCACCTACAGTCAACAACTGTTGGAGTACAACAGGTTCTTATCCTATCATGCCATTTGCGCCATTGCCTCAATTTGGAACAGGTACTGACAATTGTATGGTTGATACGAGTTGGGTCATAACTAAGGCTACAGGTATCGTCAACTTTAATGATCCCGCTTATTCTTGCAATGATGTTTTCCTTACACCATTAGATACACTAGTTCTAGTTGTGGTTGATAATAGCGGAAATGTAGATAGCAGTTGTAAGTTGCCTGTAGAAGTAATAGATATGATGATTGACCAAGTCTTGTGTCAAAATATTACAGTCCAAGTAGGTCACAATAATACTGTTACGGTTCTGCCTAATGATATCGATGGAGGCAGTTTTGATATGTGTGGCCCTATCAATTATACATTTGGAGATGGATCTACTTCCATTGTTTATGACACTAGTGATAGTGGCACCAATCCCTTAACTTTAGTTGTTACGGATATATTTGGAAATATTGACTCTTGCAGCGCTACAGTAACTGTTGTAGATACAACTACTAGTCTATGTGTTGGTGATGTTACTCCTCCTACAGCCAACTGTCAAAGCTCAGTAGATATTTACCTCAATGCTTCAGGGGTAGCAATCATAATGCCTAACCAAATAGACAATGGAAGTACAGACAATTGTGGTATTTCATTTATGCAAATCAATAACCAAACTATCTGGGCAGTCAATTGCTCTAATATTGGAGTAAATACAGTACAATTTACGGTATTTGATCAAGCCGGAAATTCTTCTATGTGTCCTGCTGTTGTTAATGTATTAGATACTGTTGCTCCTACAACAGGTTGTCGAAAAACTCCAGTTATGGTACAACTTGACCCTAATGGTTATGGATATCTTTCAGGAACTATGATTGATAGTAATAGCTTTGATAATTGTGGTATAGTTAATACTATGATTAATAACAACACTTCTGCTTATGAATTTTATTATTGCAATCATGTAGGGACAAACATTGCTAATTATATAGTGATGGATGGTTCTGGAAATACAGATACCTGTCAAGCAACTATAGAGGTTATAGACATAACCCCTCCTAACATTATATGTCAAAACCTCACTGTTTATATTGGAGGTAATGCAGTTGATTCCATAACACCTGGAGACATCGACAATGGCAGCTCTGACAATTGTGGGATTGCAAGTTTATCCTTGAATGGCTTATCTGCAATAGTTTATGACACTAGCGATGCTGGAACACAAACAGTAACATTAGTGGCTATAGATCTAAATGGAAATATGTCTAATTGTCTTGCAACTCTTACCGTTGTAGACACTACGGGTCAAAACAATTGCCAAATCGCAGCAACAGTTATTAATAATGTAAGTTGTTTTGGTGGCTCAGATGGAGATGCAGTAGCTACTGTAACTGGAGCTACATGGCCAACTACTTACCTTTGGAGTCATGGCGAAACACATGCAATGGCACAAAACCTTATTGCTGGTTCATACACTGTAAGTATGACGGATGCTAATGGCTGTACAGATCAAGCTACTGTTGTAGTCACAGAGCCTGCTCCTTTACAAGTAACAGTAACCACAACACCTTCTCATTGTTCTAGCAATGATGGAACAATGGTAGCCAATGCTACTGGTGGCAACTTTGGTGGCTATTTCTATCAATGGCAAAATGGCCAAACAGATCAAACACTAACAGGTCTAAGTGCCAACTATTGGAATCGTGTGACTGTAACCGATTGGTATGGATGTTCAGCTACAGATTATGCTTCAGTAGCTACTCTAGACACTACAGCACCTACTATTAGTTGCTACGATACTACTTTATATTTAGATCAAAGTGGATATGCTTATATGCTAAGTTATGACTGGGCTCAGCAATATGGTTCTGATGATTGTGGTATCTCATGGAGTATGTTTGCAAGTATGGGTGGACCAACAGCATTTTACGATTGTAGCAGCTTGGGTACTATGACAGAAACAATTATAGTCTATGATGCTGCCAACAATTCAGATAGTTGCAGTTTCAACCTAACAATTGCAGATACAGTTATGCCAACTGTTATTTGTCAAAATCATACTGTTTATGTAGGAAGCAACAACTCTGCTACTATTTACCCTAGCGATATAGATGGTGGTAGTACTGATAACTGTGGGATTCTGTCTATGTCTATCAATGGAATAGATTCTTTATCCTACAGTACCAATGATGTTGGTGTACATAACGTCATACTTTCAGTAATTGATATCAGTGGTAATATAGATAGTTGCCATTCAAACATTACGGTTGTAGATACTACAGGTCAGAATAATTGTCAAGTTGTAGCCACAACAATCAACAATGCAAGTTGCTATGGAGTGGCTGATGGTGCTGCTGTTGCTTCAGGAAATGGATCATTCCCTATTACATACCAATGGTCCTCAGGACAAACAGGTCAAACAGTGAATAACTTAGCTGCAGGGACACATACAGTAACAATGATAGATGTGCTTGGATGCACAGATCAATATACTATTATAATAACAGAACCTGCTCCTATAACAACCATAATAACATCTACGGGTACTAGTTGTGGTGTCAATAATGGTACACTAACTGCTACTACTACAGGAGGTACTCCTCCATATATTTATCAGTGGAGCAACAACCAAACTACAGCAACTGTAACAGGTTTGGCAGCCAATAATTGGTATAGCGTTTTGGTTACAGATGTTAATAACTGTACAAGTTATACCTATGGCTCTGTTCCTTCTTTTGACACAACACCTCCTACTATTAGTTGTTCGGATACTACGTTATATTTAGATGCTAATGGCTCTGCTTATATGATTAGTTTTGACTGGGCTCAACAATATGGCTCTGACAACTGTGGTATTACTTGGAGCATGTTTTCTAGTATGAATGGACCTACTGCAGTGTACAACTGTACCCAATTGGGCACAATGACTGAAACAATTGTGGTTTATGATGCTGCCAACAATGCAGACAGTTGTAGCTTCAATCTTACCATTCTAGACACCATAGCACCTGTTGCTAATTGTCAAATATATACTGCTTATGTTAGTGGTGCAAATACAGCTGTAGTTAACCCTTCTGATATTAATAATGGAAGTACAGATAACTGTGCTTTAGGCACTATGCTTATTAATGGTTCTTCTGTAGCAACTTATACAACTAGTAATTTAGGCTATAATCCTGTGACATTAACTGTTCTTGATGCAAGTGGAAATAGTAGCACTTGTAACACTTGGGTAAATGTAATTGATACTTCTCTAGCACCTGTAGCCAACTGTGTAGGAAGCTATACAGCTTACCTCAATAACTCTGGATATGCTATTATAGATAACAATGATATTGATAATGGTAGTTTAGGTAATAATATAATTCCAGTACTATCTGGTCCGTTAGGCTTTAGTACTTCTTTCATGACTGTAAATTGCAATAATGCAGGAAGTTATAACTATGATTTCATAGTTATAGATGGTACTAGCCAACAAGATACTTGTTCATTTATTCTGAATGTAGTAGATACCATTGCACCTGTAGCCAACTGTCAAACAGTATTCACATTACCACTGATAGGAACTTCTGCAACCTTATCTCCTGCTGATTTGAATGCAGGTAGCATGGACAACTGTGCAATTACCAATATGTATGTAAATGGTCAAGCTTCCTTAAACTTTGATTGTAATGATGTAGGAACTGCTCAGTGGGTAGTATTGACAGTAGAAGATGCTGCGGGCAATACTAGCTCTTGCCAAACTCTAGTTTATATTATGGGTGGAAGTTGTGGTGTACAGGCCTCTTTGGTTTCTACAACACCTAGTGATTGTGATACTAGTCTATGTACTGGTGCAGTTACAGTAACTGCTGCTGGGGGACAAAATCCATATACATTCCTTTGGAATGACGGAAATACAGATGCTAATCGTACAGGACTTTGCCCAACTACTTACACAGTTATTGTAACTGATGTCAACAGTGACAAAGACACCTTATCAGTGACGGTGGGTTATGCTCAAGGTTGTGTATGGCCTGGAGATGCTGATGATGATGCTCAAGTAAACAATATGGATTTATTGCCTATCGCTTTAGCTTATGGTGCTCCTGGTTTCACTCGTCCTAATGCTAGTTTGGTATGGAAAGGACAATCTGCTCCTGATTGGAATATTGCGAATCCTGTTCCAAACTTACCAGACTACAAGCATATAGATTGTGATGGTAGTGCTCTTATTGATCTAACTGATGTTAATGCTATTACACAAAACTATGGACTTAGCTACGTTCGTTCTAATTCTTCTAAATCTGGTAATATTCCTTTTTATGTAGAATCTGATACAGCTTACGAAAATGATCGTGTAGGTTTGAGTGTTTTCCTTGGAGAGACTAGCAATTTAGCTACAGATGTATATGGAGTTGCCTTCACTATCAATTATGATCCAATGGTAGTAGAATTTGGTTCAGCTAGTATGGACTACACCAATTCTTGGTTGGGTGCTAACTTGATCTCAGTACAAAAAGATTTCCATAGTCAAGGTAAAATAGAAACAGCAGTTGCTCGTATCAACCATATCAACACTTCTGGATTTGGACAAGTTGGAACATTCTATATCACCATCAGAGATGATGTTTTAAGAGCACCTATTGCGCATGATATGCCGATCAACATTACTAATGTGCGTTTAATAGATAAGGATAACAACATCATAGGAACTAGTACTCCAACTGGTATATTAACTGTCTTAGAAATCTTGACTTCTACAACTGAAGTTAAAGACACTAAAAACAGTGTAGCGATTTATCCAAATCCGAGTGATGGAAATATTACTATCAAAGGAGAGAATGTACAACTAGAACACTTAAAAGTACTTAGTATTACAGGTCAAACGATATTTGAGCGTCCTCTAAATGGACAATCTAGCCAACAAATACAATTAAATGATTTGCCTAATGGCAGTTATATTTTGTCTATCACTACAGACCAAGATGTACTTAATGAGCAGATTATTATCAGACATTAAATCGTATTAATTCATAATCATTACCTGCTTATGAGCTTGCCCAAAGTCTTCCTAACTAGACTTTGGGCTTTTTTTTAGCTTTTGAATAGTCTCTACTAAAGTTATTTTATATCTTTGAACCCTTGTGAGCATATAATATAATTTGTCTTCTAAAATTTAATCCTTCCTTATATTTCTAAGAGGATATACAACAGACTATGATCCAAAGTAAAAAAACATATTGGTTAGACTTATGGCCAATAGCTCTTATTGTTTTTATAACTATTCTGATCCTAAACTCTCTTTTTGAGTTCATGGATGTTCCCAATAATTTTTTGTTAGGTGGTGCAGGAGATGGCCTATCTAATTATTTTTATCTGACCTACCATCTAAAACATGGTTCAGGATGGATGTTTGATGGGCTGTTATACCCTTATCAAGAGAATATTTTATATACCGACTCTGCCCTACTCATCTACCTTTTCAATTGGGTCGACAATAATATTATGACAATAGAGCCTAATATTGTTGGTATATATCATACTATATTAATCCATGCTTTTATTGCTTGCCCTATATTTGTGTATGCAGTATTGAGAGAGTATCGTGTAGGAAAGTTATTTGGAGTTATTGCTTCTATTTTTATTAGTTTTTTAGCTCCTCAGGTATTGCGTATTTTTGCACATTTTTCGTTGAGTTACACCTTCTATATTCCTATGCTGTGGTATTTTATACTGCGACTTATGCGTTCTCCCAAACCTTGGAAATGGGCATTAGGCACTATAGTAAGCATCTCTCTCATGAGTTTGATGCATCCTTATTACTTAGTCTTAGGAGGATTTTTTGTACTGGGTTTTGCAGGACTTTATACGCTTAGCAACCTCAAAAACTTTAAACAAGAACGTGCTAAAATTATATCTTTATTAGCAGCATCTTTAGTTCCTATCGTAGTCATTTCCTTCTTTTTGGCAATGGCTGATCCTTTTGATGGAGATAGACATACTACACCTTATGGAATGTTTGTTTATACCAGTAATATTGAGGCTGTATTTTTGCCAAGCACCGGTCCATTTAGGTCTTTAATGGAGACTTATGTTAAATATAAATATAAGTATTCGGGTGAAGGATATGCCTATATTGGTATTGTCACCTTATTTATTTTGTTTTTTGCATTTGCCCGATTCCTAAAGAAATTATGGACTAGACGATTCCAAAAACCACTACGATTTAGTAGTCATGGTTCTATTAATATAATAATGGGTGTAGGGATATTGTTATTGATTCTATCCTTTGCACTACCATTTATATACATGGAATTTCTATTAGATTTGGTTCCTAAACTCAAACAGTTTAGATCCTTAGGACGTTTTGCATGGGTGTTTTATTATGCCGCTACTATTTTTGCAGCCTACTTCTTATATACTAACTACAAAGCATTGGCTCAACATAAAGCTAAAGCTTTAGGAATAAATATGTTGGTAGTTGTCTTTTTAGTTTGGGGTGTGGATATGAACATAAAGGTTAGAGAAATCTCTGGTAACCTTGAAAAACAAGCTGTCAAAAATAACTTATTTCATAGCACAAGCAACCGTTTAGCAACTATACTAGAACAAGAAGGTTATCAGTCTAGCGATTTTCAAGCTATACTTCCTCTTCCGTATTTGCACATTGGCTCTGAAAAATTTTATTTGCATGGCGATGACCAAACTATCAGACAAAGTTATGCTTGTGCCTACCAAACAGGTATTCCTATAGCAGCAGCTAAATCTGCAAGAACATCCTTATCTGTATCTTATAAACATGTACAGTTATTTAGTGGGCCATATACTGAGAAGACAATTTTGAAGGACTTCAAAAATGACAAGCCTCTTTTGATTATTACTACTCCTAATGCGGTGAGTAAGTTTAGTGCAGAGGAACTTCGGATTTTTGAGCAAAGTCAGATGATTGCTCAAGATGCTGAAGTCATTTTAACAGCATTGCCATTAAGCGCTTTTGGGACTAAATTCCCAGAACTAAAAGCTAAATTCCAGCAACAAAAACAGTCTTTTATTCAAACAGATGGTATATACAAACCAACACCCAATAGTCCTCTTCTTTTAAACCGTTTTGAAGATATTCCTAATGATGGAGCATTGAGAGGGACTGGTTGTTTTGAATACAGTCATAAACCAAATACAATAGCTGAATTTGTGTTATTTGAGGGACAAAAATTTCCTAATCAACCTAAAGATCAGCCCTTAGAGCTTTCTTTCTGGATGCAAAGTGATGATAGCCATGCTGGTCTGAATGCTCTATTTGTAGAGCAGTATGCCCCTAATGGTAGCTTAGTTGATCGTGTAGAGTGTTATCCTAAATTTGGTGCTTATGTTTATAAAGATTGGGTCTGTCCTAAGATCAATTTTGTCTTAAAAGATCCTGCCAATAGTATTACCTTACGAGTTAGACATATTCCTAGAGCAGAAAATATTAAAATTGACGACCTCTTAATTAAGCATCAAAATGAGGATGTGTATTGGGGTGTAGGTCAAGATGAGGCTGCATTTATTTACAATAATTTCATTATTCCTAATTAACCTAAAACAATGACCAATTTGCAATATTTTCAAGTTGTTATCTTTGTTAGCCTAAGTTTATTATTTGTAGGGTGTCATCAAGGAGGTACAACTGAAGAAGCGGTTACACCTAATATAACAGCTGCAGAGGGATATACTTTCAAACAATTGTTATATCATAACAGCTGTGAGAGCAACGCTCCTAACCACATTCAAGGAATTTCTCATTCTGGCAAAAAATCCCTGAAATTAACTACTGCTGTAAAATATAGTCCTGGATGCAAAGTAACTGCTAAAGAAGCAGGAATGAAGCCCAATGATGAACTTAGAATATCTATTTGGATGTTTAAGGAAGCTATGTTCAATAATTTAGATGAAGTTGGTTTGATAGTCCTCAGTCAAGAACGAGGAGGACAAAACATCATTTGGGAAAGTCTAGACATTACTAAAGAGGTAAATGATAAAGATATTAACATATTAGGTGAATGGCAAGAGTTTAATTACTATAGAGTTATTGAAGATTTACAACCTAATGATCTTATAAACATCTATGCTTGGAACAATAAAGGAGAACCTTTCTATCTTGATGATTTTAAGGTAGAGCTTTGGCAAAAAGCTGATTCGGCAACGCCTAAAGTCCATGCTCCTGATAGCTACCAAAAAGTAGCAGACATACACAAAAACACCTTTGAAGACACTAATGTCCCCTATACCATAGTAGACCCTACAAATGAGAAAAATCATATCTACCAAGTATCTATAGATCAACAATACAGTCCTGCCCTAAAAAGCACCTTAGGAGACTTAAATGTGCAAGCTGGTGACTACCTAAAACTCATAGTAAAATCCTATATGTCTTCAGATTATTTTGGCACCAACAGCAATACCTACTTGACACTTAGTATTGATGGAGCCACAGAAGAAGATAAGGTATGGCATTCGATTCCTGTAGAGCCTCAACTCCAAAACAATAGGACATGGACAGAAATCACTCATTGGGTTCAAATACCAAGCACAGCAAAACCTTCTCAAAATTTGTCTGCCTACTTGTGGAGACCAGCCAAATCTAATGGAAAAGACCTATACATTGATGATTTCCAGCTAGAACTTTGGCGCCAAGTTGGCAATTAAGCTCTACTTTGTTTAGCACAAATTACCTTTGATAGAATAACGATGACCATTGATTGATTTCTTTTGTTTTTTCGCTAAAATCCTACTATTATAGTTCAAAACAAAGTAGTATGAATCTAATGACTAAAAACAAGTTAGATGAAAACAAATGGTTGATTATAGGTCTCCATCTATCTTTTTGGGTGGTAGCCTGGCTTATTTTTGTTATTATCATCAACAATATACTCAGCTTGCAATGGGCTATGTATAGAAGTGCTGTAAATGTTGCTGTACTTTCCGCATTATTCTATCTTAATATTTTATTGGTCAAACTTCTTTTTAACAAGCAACACTATCTACTCTATTTTATAGTTGTTATCCTGTCTATACTCACACTAACAGAACTTAGAGTTGCCTTTAATCTAATTGTACCTGGAGATTTTTATAATTTAAAACTCCCCGAAAATACTCGATTGCGTATTTTTGCATATACCTCTTCCTTTGGGGTTATTGTAGTTAGCACCTTGTACCAAATATTGCAGAACAGGGCTGTAGAAATGCAAAATCAGATGGCTTTGCAAAATCGCTACCAAGAGGCTCAAGTACAATTCCTGAAAGCACAAATAAACCCTCATTTCTTATTCAACACCCTCAACAATATCTACTCATTGGCTGTAATGAAGTCAGATGTAGCACCAGAAATGATATTGAAGCTCTCCGAATTACTTCGTTATGTCATCTATGAAGGGCAAGCCAAACAAGTTATTTTAGAACAAGAAATTCTACATATTCAGAAGTTCATAGAGTTATTTCAAATGCGTAGCGAAACACCTTTAAACATAATATTGGAGAGCACGGGTGATATATCCAACAGCTATATAGAGCCTATGATTCTGATCCCAATTGTAGAAAACTGCTTCAAACATTGCGATTTTGATTTAAACGAAAAGGCTTTTGCTCATATATCAATCCATGTAAAAGATCAAAAATTGGTGTTCAAAACACTAAATTCTAAAAATGATCTACACCAACAAAAAGATAAAATGGGGGGTGTTGGCCTTGAAAATATAAAGCAACGTTTAGAACTCCGTAGCCCCAAAAAATATGAGTTAAATACCAAAAACCTTCCAGAGTCCTTTGAGGTTTCTTTATCAATAGAGCTTTAGAAAAAAAATTATTACTTTTTTTTCTAAAAACTTTATAGCCTCTTTTTAGTAGTATATTTTTTATCCTAATGCAAGTAAAGCTCCTTTTCAACCATAGAATAATTAGTTAAAACTAAGACTATCATAGTAGTATAGTCTATCAAAAATAATCTTTCATAAAATTCAAAAGATTCCTTTTTAAGGAACTTAGCTCTGTACGATTGTGTTTGGCAATTGTTCCTTTCAAATAAAAACGCATTTTTTTTTCGAGAGGCTTGGAAAAAAATAAAAAGTGTTCTATATTTGCACCGCTTCATTACAAAAGGTAATGCACTTTGGCCCGTTCGTCTATCGGCTAGGACGCCAGGTTTTCATCCTGGTAAGAGGGGTTCGATTCCCCTACGGGCTACCAAAAAGATTTGACATACTTACTCTTATGCGTTGAGCGAAACGCATGAATTACAGTAATAGTTATTGAGGCCCGTTCGTCTATCGGCTAGGACGCCAGGTTTTCATCCTGGTAAGAGGGGTTCGATTCCCCTACGGGCTACCAAAAAAAGATTTGACATGCTCTTTTTCAATAACTGTTATGGCCCGTTCGTCTATCGGCTAGGACGCCAGGTTTTCATCCTGGTAAGAGGGGTTCGATTCCCCTACGGGCTACTAGTATCAAAGGCTAGATCATATAATGATCTAGCCTTTTTGTTTTTTATATAAGTTTGATTAATTTACTCTCTATGAAATTAATAGTCCGCTATTTTTAAAATTTTAGCTAAAATTTTAAAAAGCATTACTTCTTAGCTACTGATAATCAAAAAATATTAACGCTCTCAATTTTAAAGATTAAAGATCAGAGTTAATTATCAATCGCTTTCGAAAATTTAACGAACTATAGTGAAATCAAAGGCTAAATACTCTATTTTAGGTCACCTTATTTTTTGGCTAGTATTTGCTAGCATCCCGTTTTATGCCAATGCCAGTGTATTTGGATGGGCTATGGGGCTCATACGCACATTACCTCCTTTTTTGTTTGTCATGGGACTCGCTTATTTAAATATATTCGTAATTGTTCCTAAGCTTTTTCGATTCAATAGAGCTAAAAAACTATCCCTTTCCCCTTTATTAATCTATTTTCCTATCATTGTATTGGCAGGAACTATTGTATATGGCTTTTTATTCTACATAAATCATTGGTCTGAAACACAAATTATTTTAAATTTTGGTTTTTATAAAACAGATGGGACAGTACTAGCAGAAAGTACTAATTTTAAACACTTACCTATTCTCTTTACAGCCTCAGTAGTCACTTTGATGCTATTTGCAAGCTCTTTATATGCTTTAGCTTTCGAGTTTTTGTATAGAGAACGAAAAGAAGCTGCCTTACAGAAGGAAAGCCTCCAAAATGAGCTCAAGTTCCTAAGAGCTCAAATCAACCCTCATTTCCTTTTTAATGCCATGAATAATCTATACGCTATTGTGCAACTTCGCCCACAAGAAGCTGGTGATTTTGTACTAAAGTTATCTGATATGTTGCGCTACGTTACTTATGAGTGTAAGGAAGAAAAGGTCTCTTTATCGAAAGAAATAGAATATCTCCAAAACTATGTATTCTTTCAACAACAACGAGACTTGGATTTTAAGAATATAACACTTGAAATAGATGTAGATAATGCTAGAAATTTAGAAATAGGCCCAATGCTCTTAATCCCTTTTATAGAAAACTGTTTTAAGCACAGTTATACAGAAGATGTAGAAAACAGATGGATTAACATTAAATTAGAAGCTACAGCTGAAAAACTCTTATTCCAAACCCAAAATAACATCCCTCCAGAAGGAGGTGATACCGTAGATGCACAAGATCAATATATGGGGATTGGTGCGGCCAACATACAAAGGCGCTTAGAACTCCTCTACCCAGATCAATACCACCTAAATATACAAACCAACAACAATACTTATTCTGTAGAACTCCAAATCAACTTCCACTATGCCTAAAATAAAGTGTTTAATAGTAGATGATGAGCAATTGGGTCGAGATATGCTAGAAAGCTATACTAAGCGCATAGAAGCATTAGAATTGGTGCATAAGTGCAAATCGGCAAAGGAAGCTCAAGAATGGCTAAACAAAACAGACATTCATCTTATCTTCTTAGATATTCAAATGCCTAGATTGTCAGGAATCGATTTTTTGAAGCAATTGGAAAATCCACCTACTGTTATTTTCACTACAGCTTATGCTAATTATGCTCTAGAAAGTTATGAGTTAGATGTAATTGATTACTTGCTAAAACCAATAAGCTTTGAACGTTTTGAAAAAGCTGTAAGTAAAGCCATAGGACAACTAGCTATCCAAAGCAAGGCTAATGCATTTGACCAACAAGATCATTTTGAAGAAGATTTTTTGATGATCCATTCAGAGCATAAACACATTAAAATCCTACTAAAGGATATTATCTATATAGAATCTCTAAAGGAATATGTCCGCTACCATACCACTCAAGGAAAAATAATGGAACTTAATGCCCTAAAAAAAGTAGCCGACCAACTTCCTAAAGAACATTTTATGCGTATTCATCGCTCTTATATTGTTGCGCTTAACCAAGTAAAGGGTTATCAAAGTGGTAAATTAGTCTTGCAAGAACCTTTAGAGTTACCTGTGGGCAAAACTTACAAAAAGGAGGTAGTTGATAAGCTGTTTAAATAAACTATTCTAGATCCTTCACACATCTAAACCCTACATGAAATAAAGCGGAATTTGCAGAAGCACTTGTTTGTGCAGAAATTTGGTAACCATGACAAACTGTTTTTTCGCACATAAAAGAACCACCCTTTTGTACTTTTTCTATTTGCCCATCTTTCATAACTTCATCATTAAGCCACTCCCAAACATTGCCAGACAAGTCAGCTAAACCCAATGAAGATTTTCCATAGTGGCCCACTGGCGAGGTAAACCGGAAACCATCCTTCATTAAGTTCATATCAGGAAAACTCCCTTGCCAACAGTTAGCCTTATATTTACCCTCCACTATCAACTCATTCCCCCAAGGGTACAAAAACTGGTTATTTTGAGCATTTCGAGCAGCATATTCCCATTCTTTGGCAGAAGGCAAGCGTTTTTTAGCCCATTTGCAGTAAGCTTGAGCATCATTCCAAGATATTTGTGTGACAGGATGTTTGGCATTAGCTTTTGCTTGGTCAGTCCCAAAGGGATATTCCCAATAAGCACCTTTTTTAAGCTCCCACTCCTTTTGTCTAAAATTATAAACAGAGCCATCTCCCAACTGCTCTGCTTCTGTTTGGTAAGCTGTTGCTTTTACAAATTCCCTAAACTGCTTGACCGTAACAGGTGTCTCATCCATATAGAAAGCAGGTATAGCTCCCTTGGGCACTAAAACCATTCCTTTAGGCACTTTTTGAGCAACCAGATTAGTAAGGCTAAAACTCCAAATGATTATTATAATATATACTCTAAACTCCAATTATTAAGGATTTATACGAACCTCTTCTGAAAATATAGCTTGCCCATTTTTAGTCAACACTAAGAAGTATAAACCTGATGGCAATCGACTCACATTCAAACTAGATTTTCTAGTCTTCTTTATCAAAACCTGTCCAGTATAATCATACAACAAAACCTTATCAAAGTCAGTCTCCCCTTCTATATTCAATATAGATGAACTAGGATTAGGATAAACCTTAAACTGAGCTTCTTTCTCTATCTTGTTAAGATTGGTATTTGTATTGAATACATAAGGATCGGTACCATTGGTTTCTTCATTCTCATTATCCAAACCATCCCCATCAGGATCATCTGTGCCATTATACTTAGCCGTCAATAATTCTCTAAACTCCCATTCATCATTCAAGCCATCATTATCTGCATCTGGAGCAGTTCCAGGGTTATTGAGATGAGCAGGATTAAGCGTAGGCATCTGAGCAGAACTGATTTTTAAATAATCTCGCAATTCTAGGCAAAGTGAGTCTGTCAGTTGTGGCAAACTGCCCTTTAGATCATTACTTTCTTCCAAATCTGTTTTTAAATTAAACAAATAAAACTCTCCCAATTCATAGTCTACCATAAATTTGTAATCTCCTTTTCGTATAGCAGATTCTGGTCGTTTGTTCGAATTAAGGTCATAATGTGGCGAATGGAAAATTAAAGAAGTATTTCTACTTACAGCAGTAGAAGTGCCTAGAGCTACATTTTTCAAACTCACACCTTCCACTGTACTAGGCACAGCACTGGTATTTCCTAACATCAACTCTACAAAAGTTGGATACAAATCATAACCCACTACAGGCACATCACTATAACTATTGACAGGGATATTTGGCCCTCTAAATATTAAAGGAACTCGTATTCCTCCCTCATCTAAAAAGAGTTTACCTCTACTTAATGGTGTGTTTTTACTAATTCCAGCACTAGCACCATTATCAGACATATACACCACATAAGTATTGGTATCTAAGCCCCAAGCAGTCAAGCTATCCAAAAAATTGCCTACCACATGATCAACATCCTCTGTCATTCCACCAAACAAGGTGTCATTATGAACAGCTCCAATAGGGCGAGTTGCTATAGTATTGTAAGTAGCTTGTTGCAATTCGCTAGGACTGTGCACGGCATAATGCGATAATTGTACAAAAAATGGTCGATTAGCTGTTTTAGCATCTTGGATAAAAGCTAAGGCTGAATCTGTAATTGCATACATCAATTTAGGATCAACTTGCACTCCTTCTCCTTGCGTACCAGTATTATTGCTAGTATTTCCATCTCCACGATCAAAACCATGTGCAGCAGGCCCTTGGCTACCTAAATGCCACTTGCCATAATGTGCTGTATAATAGTTAGGATTAGATTGTTTAACTAGTTCTGGAAAAGTCAGATTATTATTATCAATATGAATATTAGAAGAAGGTTCTAATAATATCTTGGTAGAATCTACAATACTTGAGGTACTCGTAAACTTACTATTGGCTGTTGTCAGACCTGTTTGAATACTATTCCTAGATGGAGAACATTTAGGGCCAGGTGCATAAGCTTGGGAAAAAGTCATTCCTGTTTGGGCAAGCTGAGCTAAACGTGGTGTTTGATAATAATCACTTTTAGAGTCTGTTCGAGCACTATCCATTTGGGCAGAAGTGCCATTCCAACCTTGATCATCAATTAGAATAAATACTACATTTGGAGATTGCCCATAAACTAAGTCGTTCAAAATTAAAAATAACACTAGGGTTAAACTAAGTCGAGATATTAGTTTCATTCAGATTAAGGTTTTAGCAGTTTATTATTGTAATAATCCATGTATTTTTAACTTTATCAAGCTAAAAATAGCAGTAACCTTTTCTAATCAATTGCTTAGAAAAACTTCACGGACTATTGTAATTAAGCATAGCCCAAATAACAACACTAATTAAAGCTAAATTTAGGGCAATAGCTAGATACAACCTCCACTTAAATGCCCATTTTTGTGTTTTATGTCTAAAAGTTGACATTCCCATTAATAAACCACTGCCTCCTCCTAGTAGGGCTAACCAATAAAAACGCTTTTCGGGGATTCTCCAATGCTCTTTAGTGGCTTTGCGTTTATCCCACCCCACTAAGAAAAAAGACCCTAAATTGAGCACTATAAATACTCCCACGATTATAAATATTAACATATTGCTATTTATACTTTTAAGATGTAGTTGTAAGGTACATTAGACTAAGTACAGTGTAAAATAAATGCCTAATAATTTTTAATCGAATCTTTTTGTAAGCTTTTTTCTCCTGTCCTCACTTTGATAGCTAGGCTATCAGGCTGCGGGAGTCGGCAAATCTTATCAAAAATCTTCTGTAAAAAAAATCACCTATTTATTTTACACTGTACTAAGGTATCTAACAAAAGATATATAAAAAACCTTCCAACTAACTAAAGCTGGAAGGTCAAAAATGATTAGGGTAATGTTAGGCTGTATATATTATTTCCAAGCAGCATCAAAGGCTTCTACTAAAACATCTGTTTGGTAACTATGATCTCCACTTCTACAGTTTATGAATAAAGAGGCTTCTACCCCATTAGGAAATATAACTATACCTGTTCTTGAACCTCTTCCCTCACTACCTCCTGTATACCAATCTCCTCCTTTGTTATAGTAGACTCCATTTTCTCCATTCTTGACATTTTCAAACCCTAGTGTTTCTTCAAGCATTGTTGTTCTAAGTTCTTTACTAAAGTATGTTTCAGAATGCATTAGGTAAGCGAGTACTGCATTCACTTCATAGGTAGATATAAAAAATCCATATCCTCCAATCCCCTCATATTCACTCAAGCTCCAAGCACCTGCTGCTGCGTTATCAAAATCATAGTATAAGGTTGCCTTATCCGCTTCTGGTTTATCATGACCACCTGTAGTAATACCTGCTGGTACAAAAATTTTGTCCTTAATATAATCTGCAAAAATTTGGCGAGTTTGTTTTTCCATCTCTGCATCATCCGTCTTGATAGCTTCCAAGTCTGCACCTTTTGTTATCCAAGGAATAAGCACTCTAAACAATCCAAAATTGGCATTTTCATAGTCATTTTTCACTCCAATATCACTACATTCTACGCCAGAAGCAAAAAGTTTCTTTAATTCTGAATAATTTGAAGAAGCATCATCTTTGATTCCACTTTTATGATCTAAAAGATCACGAAAAGTTATATTCCCGACACAATCTCCTTGAGACCAACTGCTTGGCAAAGATTGATAGACAAAGTCATCTAAAGTTAAATTATTTTCACTCAAACATCGTATTGCAGCTATTGCTGTGATCATCTTACTAACACTAGCTATATGCATTTTTTTTCTAGAATCTTGCTCCACTCCTGTTCCTCCGCCAGTAGTTGGATTGGCATCCTCAGCTTTTAGTGCCCAGCCATCAGCACCTTCTGCATGTAACTGTCCATTAAGGTTAATTGCATATTGATACCCCACTACATTATCTTTCATGGCACTAACAATATTAGCCTCAAACAACTCTATATCAAAAGATTTGGAATTGGTTTTTATAGGTAAATCATCCTTTTTGCAAGATTCAAAGCTTAAAAAGATAAGAACTGCAAGTAACTGAAATGTTATTTTTTTCATGATAAAGTCTTTTAAATACTGTAGGATATACAGCTTGTAGTTAAATTTGTGTTTGTATGAATACAAATTTAAGCGATAGACAAGGGTCTTATCAAACAAAAAAAACAGGTTACATTTAATTTCACTCAGAACAAACAACCCCCAAAAACCTAACTACCAAGCATCTATGAAAAAAAACACCAGCTTACATTCTTTAGTAAAAAGTCTAATACCTGTAGAAAAAGCCTACATCAAAAAACAGTTACGTTCCTTTTCTAACTCAAAAAAAACAACTGCACTTATTCTTTTTGAGCAAATTGATAAAATGGAAGATTACGATGAAGATCTTTTGCTCCAACGCTTAAAGCGATTAGGCATAAAAGGTAATTTAGCTGTAAGCAAAAACCAATTGTTTGATACCATACTACGCTCCTTGAGAATGTATAGGGAAAAAAATAGCTATATAGCTCAATTGAAGGGTCTAATAGAAGGAGCTAATATCCTTTTCGAAAAAGGGTTATATGATCTTGCTCAAGACTTACTCCAAAAAGCTACTCAACTTGCTCAAGAACTAGGTAATCATAAAAAGTTGATCGAAATTTCAGATCTAAAAAGAAGCTATAGCACTCAGCTTAATGCCCATAATTGGATGGAAGATGTTACTGTTTATCTAAAAGATAGAAACTCTCTTTTGCAGCAAGAACTAGATTATTCAGAATATTGTCAATTATACTATCAAATTTTATTTTTCATTCGACAACATAGAACAATACAAACAGAAGAACAAGCCCAACAAATTGAACAATTAATAACTCACCCTATTCTTAAAAAAGGGCAACCCGATAGTTTTTATGCTAACTTGTATTATCTATATATTTACAATTCTTACTATTTCCTAAAGAAAGAATACCCAAAAGCCTTGCACTATATGCAAGAAATAATTGAACTCTGGGAAAACAATGAAAAGATACTATTGACCGAACCCGAAAAATATCTTGCAGCACTCAACAACTACTACAATTCATCTATCTATGTTGACAATTCTTTAGACTTAGGTAATTTTCTGGACAAACTAAAAAAACTTCCTACCTCCAATCCTCGTTTTAATGCTACAGTTTTTGAGACCGTTTTTATGTGGAAAGGAATTACGTTTTATATCAATAAAAACTTTGATCAAATTGAATTACTTCTACAAGAATATCTTGTTGGTTTACAGTCCTACACAGGACTAATGAACCCAGTTAGAGAGCTTATACTCTTGTTTAACATTTCAAGCCTTTATTTCCTGAATGTAGAATACGAAAAGTCTCTAGATTTTATCAATAAAGTATTAGCGTTCAAGCATGTAGCTTTGAGAGCAGATCTTCAAGCTATAGCACGAATTTTTCACCTTATTATTCATTATGAAATTGGCAATATTGTTTTGTTGGAAGGTGTTATTCGCTCTCATGTTCGTTATCTCAAAAACAAAAGTAGATATACAGTACTAGAATCCATTATATTCAAACACGTCAAGAATATTATTGATTTGCCTAAAGGAAAAGCAACCCAACAAGGATTCTCTGATTTTTTAACAGCTCTCGAAGCCTATGCTCAGGAAGATAAATTCAAAACAATGTCAATTTTTCAAAACTTTAATCTCCCTATTTGGATTAAAGCAAAAATTAAAAACATTCCACTATTAGAAGCCTTATCTTTAGAAGATAATTTATTATAAGAACAAAACCCTAACCAACGTTAAGAGCTATTTTTACGTTTTCACTAAGTATATTCAAAACTATATATCTATTCGTAACTATTCTATCATACTATACCTTTTCTTAATCTTATTGATCCCCTTTGTATCAGTGGGACAAACTGATAGTTTATCCAATACTAGAGATAGTCTCCCTCCTACTCCATCTAGCAAACCAAGCTCTACCAAACCCATATCCAATTGGAGAAGCAAACAACTTATAAGCAAAACGGATACTGTAGAACTAGATAGTTTACCAGTCTTTCCAAGTTCGATCATGCTACAAAAAAAAGATGGTAGCTATTTAGCTGATAGTCTATACCAAGTTTTGAGCAATCGATTGGTGTTCAAAACACCTCTAAAAGATTCATTTAATATACGTTATCGAGTATTCCCTTATACCATCAATAAACCTTTACAATACAAAAATCGGAATATGATTGGTCATGCTAAAGAGTATGATAATATTATAGGAGGGGTTGGTAGTGGATATACTTACAATCCTTATACAAAGGGTGCAGAGTCCTTCAATTTTGGAAATTTAGATTACTCAGGAAGCTTTGCAAGAGGTATTTCGGTTGGCAATAACCAAGATTTGATTCTAAACTCGAGTTTTAACCTACAAGTGGCTGGTAAGCTGGGCGATTTTGAAATATTGGGAGCAATAACTGATAATAATATACCTCTTCAACCTGAAGGTAATACTCAACAGCTTCAAGATTTTGATCGGATATTTGTACAATTGAGCTTAGGCAAATTCAAAATAATAGGTGGAGATTATGATCTCAAGCGACCAGAAGGCAGCTATTTTCTTAACTATTTTAGGAGGCTACAGGGAGGGCAAGTTAGTCAAGAGATTGCGCTAAAAAAAGCAGGAAAAATCAAAGCAGATTTTAGTGGTGCAGTGTCTAAAGGCAAATTTGCGAGAAACATTATTATAGGTCAAGAAGGGAATCAAGGTCCCTACCGTCTCAAAGGTAATAATGGAGAAACTTTTATAATAATAATCGCAGGCACAGAACGTGTTTTTATAGATGGTAAACTTTTGGTACGTGGAGCTGACAATGACTATATTATTGATTATAATCAGGGAGAACTCACTTTTACCAACAAACAACTAATCACGAAAGATACTCGAATCCAACTCGAATTTTCCTATACAGACCTTAACTACTTGCGAACCTCTTTTACTTTTAATACCCAGTATGAGCACAAACGAACACGCATCCGATTCAACATGTATACAGAACAGGATGGCAAAAAAGAATATTTGCAAGGTAATTTGACTGATTCGGCCAAGGCTGTATTGCTACGTGTGGGAGATGATGTAGATCAAGCAATTGTTTCGGGGGTTTCTATTCCTTCAGAAGAAGGAGAAAACACTGATTTGATTATGTATAAAATGGTAGACACTTTAGTGAATGGGTTGATTTATGATAGTGTTTTTGTTTTTTCTAATGTAGCAGATTCTGCTATTTATAGAGTCAAGTTTTCTGCAATCACTAATGGAGGAAATTATATCAAGCTGAATAATGGTACTAATGGAACTAGCTACGCTTGGGTAGCACCAGATCCCAGTACAGGCAAACCTCAAGGAACCCATGAACCTGTTGTACTCCTAATTACGCCCCAAAGCAAACAGCTCTATACACTTGGTGCTGATTATAAAATAGGCAAAACAGGTATTATTAGTGCTGATTTAGCCTTGAGCAATTATGATCGAAATACTTTTTCGAAGGTTAGTAATGATGATAATTTGGGAATAGCTGGTCGTTTGACTTATGATCATTCGATCACTCTAAAACATAAAGAAATTGAGCAAGATTCGGCACCAACTAAAACTCGACACACTCAACTTCTTTTGGGTGGGCATTATGAATATCTCCAACAAACATTTGAATACATAGAACCTTACCGTCCTAGAGAATTTCAGAGAGACTGGAATGTAAATAATTTGGCCAGTACTGATGAACATCTTTTTAAGGCAAATCTTTCGCTCAAGGCTAACCATTGGGGGCATATAGGTTATGAAGTTAGTGGCTTGTACAAAGACACTATTTATAATGGGCTCAAACACAGCTTGAGTAGCAATATAAAATATAAGGGCTTAGAAATAAAGAGTATTGCAAGCTATTTAAACACCAAAACAAGTTCTGAAAAAACGATTTTCATAAGACCAAAAGCAGATATATCTTATACATTCAAACAACTCAAAAACTGGAAAATTGGAGCTTATGGCGAATTAGAAAACAACCGCAGACTAAATAGTGAAACAGACACTCTCAATGCCAACAGCTTTTATTATAACCTAATCAAAGTTTACTCAGAGTTGCCTTTTAGTGATGCCTTAAGGCTCAAGGCTTCTTGGTTTAGGCGTTATGATTATGCTCCTCAGCTCCAGAAATTCAGCAACAATACTATTGCAGATCAAGCTAATTTTGGAGGAGAATGGAAGGCTGCCAAGCACTCTCATTTGACTTGGAATTTCAACTATCGAAATCTACGCATACAAGACACCTTATTGAGCACTCAAGATCCTAAAGAGACTTATTTAGGCCGTTTGGAATATGTCCTTAATTTAGCCAAAGGTTTTATACGTTCCAATACTGTCTATGAATTAGGGGCTGGACAACAACAAAAAATAGAGTACAATTATGTAAAAGTAGATGCTGGGCAAGGTACACACCAATGGTTTGACCGCAATGAGGATGCGGTACAACAACAAAATGAGTTTGAACAAGCTCAATTTCAAGATCAAGCAGATTTTATTCGGGTTACAGTGCTCACTGGAGAGTTTATTCGCTCCAACAATGTCTCCTTTAGTCAGAGCTTGAGTCTCTACCCTCGTACATTGGTGAGTGAATATAAACGAAAGCATCCAAAAAAAGCAACACCTAAATTCTTAACTTTTTTAGGAAAATTATCGACTCGAAGTATATTCAAAATAGAGCGAAAGACACTAGCAGGTTCTAATGTTTTGGCCTTTAACCCTTTTCAGTTAAATGTGGCAGATTCTTCTCTTATTTCTATTAGTTCTAATATTAATAATAGCCTAAATTTTAACCGGTCTGGGCTTTATAGCTTTGAATTCAGCCAATTGGACAGTCGTAGCAAAACACTACTAAGCACTGGTTTTGATGCTCGTCAACGAGAGGAATACACCCTCCGACAACGTGTTAACTTCAATAAAACTAAGAAAAAGAGCAATTTTAAGTTCCAATTGCAACTGAATGCAAGTTTAGGTAAACAAACCAATACTTCTGAGTTTTTTCCAGACCGAGACTACACATTACAAGTCTATTATATACAACCCCAACTTACCTTATTGTATAAAAAGTTTTTGCGAGTTATCGCTAAATACAAATACCACAATAAACAAAATTTGATTGGTGCTAAAGAATTTGCAAAAAGCCATGATGCAACTGTTGAAATCACCTACAATCAACTCAGCAAGTTCAATATCCGTAGCAGTTTTTCTTTTGTCAACCTACAATTTGATGGGCAGGCCAACTCTGCGGTAGGCTATGTACTCACAGAGGGCCTTCAGGATGGCCAAAACTTCCTTTGGAACATCTCTTTCAACTATTCTATCTCTAGAAATATTCAGATGATGCTAAGTTATGAAGGACGCAAAACTGGCGATTCTAAAATGGTCCATGTCGGTAGAGCTCAAGTGCGTGCTAATTTTTAAGAAAAAAGATAACCCCATGATATTTTTTTTAACCATTCTAAACCTATACCTATGAATTTTATTAAATGTTTTGTAATCAGTATTATCTTTTTATTCTATTTTATCCCTTCAACTTTAGCAACCCATATTGTGGGTGGTGAAATGACCTACAGATGTTTGGGAAATGACCAATATGAAATATCCTTAAAAGTCTATAGAGACTGTGACAATGGGGTTCCTTGGTTTGACAACGTTGCTTCAGTTAGTGCTTTTAATGCACAAAATAACAGTTTGTATTCCAACTCCTCAATACAGATCAACACTGCTAGTAATGACACCTTGAATCAAGGATGCTTTGCGTCTTTATGTGTCCATTATACTACATACAAAGACACCCTGCACTTACCTCAAAATAATGAGGGGTATATTATAGCCTATCAAAGATGTTGTCGAAACAATACTATTAGTAATTTATCAGACCCAAGCACTGCTGGTATGACTATATCTTTAGAGATAACTTCTACAGCCTTGTCTAAATGCAACAATTCCCCTACATTTATTAATGAAGTTCCCTCAGGATTAACACTATCAGATACCTTTTCTGTTGACCTCTCAGCAATAGATATAGACGGAGATTCCTTGGCTTACTCTTTTTATGCACCTTACAATGGGGGCAGTATTGCATCCCCTCGTCCTGACACAACATCAGCGCCTCCTTTTAGCTCAATAAGCTACTTACAAGGTTTTAATGCTCAATCAGCAATGCAAAGCAATCCTACTGTTTTGTTTGATTCTATTACAGGTATGTTTTCGGGCAAGCCATTAAATACAGGTGCTTATGTTTTTGGGCTTTCTATATCAGAATATGACTCTACAGGCACCTTACTCAGTAAGGTATTTAAAGATTTTACAATTGCAGTAGGTACATGTTCTAGCCAAAGTAGTACAACTAATATCCTAGACAATGACCAACTGAAAATTTATCCTAATCCTACAAGAGCTCATTTGACCATAGAACTAGAGCATAATGAACCTATACAACTGAGGCTATTCTCTGTGTTGGGACAAGAGATAGTTAAGCAATCTTTTATGAACCAAACTCAAATAGACATAAGTACACTACCAAAAGGTGTATTTTTATTAGAAATAGAAACAGCCACCCAACGATTCCTCAAAAAAATAATTAAGAACTAGGGGCAGTTATTCAGTCTAAAATCAACTCACAGGTAGAATTATTTAAACTCTAAAATAATTCTACCTAATTCTTTAAACATTTACATAACAGAATGCCTACTGAAAGCTTTTTCAAGCTCCTTTTTTTTGCTATCTTGCGAGCGTTTTCGAACGAATCAGCAAATACATCAATAGACATCCATGCATATTTTAAAATTCATCATCTCCCTTACACTTTCTATTCTTTTTATTTGGGCACTTAATCGCCCTTGGACTATTGTCAAAAATGATAAACCAAGTGAAATTCCGCCATTAGGAAAGCTACTTAGCCCTTCTGATGGTTTTTGGCAAAATGCAGAGAGCAAAATTCCTGACTTTAGCAGTTCTGTTTATGCTGATTATCTTACAGCACCAGTATCTGTACAGTACGATGATAGAATGGTTCCTCATATCTTTGCAGAGAACTTAAAAGATGCAGCCTTTGTACAAGGTTATGTAACAGCTTCCTTACGCTTGTGGCAGATGGAGTTTCAGACACATGCTGCTGCTGGACGTGTTTCGGAGCTTATAGGCCATATCAATCCTAGAGCTATACTTTTTGACAAGAAGAAACGTAGAGAAGGAATGCCTTGGGGAGCTAAAAAAACCTTAGAGTATTGGCAATCTAACCCTGATGTAAAAAATATTATAGATAACTACTCTGCTGGTATTAATGCTTATATCAGTAGTTTATCTTATGCAGACTATCCTATTGAATATAAGTTGCTCAATTATGCTCCAGAAAAGTGGACGACCTTAAAATGTGCTCTATTGCTAAAAAGCATGGCAGAAACATTGGTCAAACGTGATGAGGATTTTGAGTTGACTAATGCTTATAAACTTTTGGGTGAGACTAAGTTTAATCAATTGTATCCAGAATATTTCTTAGAGCAATCTCCTATTATTCAAGATACTGTCACTGTTTTGCAAGCAAAAGTATTGAAAGATAGTGCTATGCCTCCATTCTTGAGCGATGCCTTTCATGCACCACAAGGGCCTAAACCTCCTAAAGGTATAGGAAGTAACAACTGGGCTGTCTCAGGAAGAAAAACGGCCTCTGGTAATCCTATCCTTTGTAATGATCCACATTTAGAATTAAACCTACCTTCTATTTGGTTTGAGATTCAAGTTAAAACTCCTGATTTCAATGCCTATGGAGCTTCTCTTCCTGGTGCACCAGGTATTATATCTGGTTTTAATGAAAATATTGCTTGGGGAGTAACCAATGTATCTCATGATGTGCGTGACTGGTATGCTATTCAATGGAAAGATGCAAGTCGACAAGAATATTTCTTTGACAGTACCTATGTCAAAGCAGAGCATGTTTTGGACACTATTTATGTTAGAGGTGGTCAACCTGTTATAGATACTATTATCTATACTAAAATGGGACCTATCGCTTATTCGGAGGGTGGTACAGATTATGCCTTGCGTTGGATGCTACATGAGCCATCTATGGAACCCCTTACCTTTATAAAACTACTAAAAGGTAAAAATTATAACGATTATCAAGATGCAATACAACACTTTTCTTGCCCTGCTCAAAACCTAGTATTTGCTTGTAAGGATGGTGACATTGCACTTTGGACACAAGGAAAGCTACCTGTTCGCCGCAAAAATCAAGGTAAATTTGTTGCAGCTGGCACTAGCTCTCAAAACATGTGGCAAGCTTACATCCCACAAGAACATATTCCACATGAGCACAACCCTGAAAAAGGATTTGTCGCTTCTGCTAATCAACATTCCATAGATCCTGCACTCTATCCTTATTATTATTATGGCTATTTTGAGGAATATAGAGGTCGCTATCTCAATCGCAAATTGGCAGAAATGTCTGAGATTAAGGTCCAAGATATGAAGGACTTGCAAAATGACAACTACAGTGTTAGAGCTGAAGATTTCATGCCTCTATTTTTGAAGTACCTCCAAAGAGGTAGCCTCTCTAAAGAAGAATTAGAAATATTAGCTTTGGTAGATAAATGGGATTATCAATACGATAAAACTTCTAAAGCGCCATCTGTTTTTGATGCATGGATGAATGCTATATTTCCTACTATGTATGATGAAATAGATATCCTTAATGAGCAAAATGCATTATCTGGACAACAGGCTTTGATATATCCTTATGAATGGCAATTGTTGAATGTATTAAAAAGAGATACCGCACATTTCATAGTTGATAATGAACATACTTCTAATAAAAAAGAAAGTGTAGAGGATATTGTAACTATGGCTTTTCAAAAAGCATGCATAGATATCAATCGCGATACTGTAAGCAATGAACCTCGCAACTGGAGAGACCAAAAAAATACATTTATCCAACATCTTGGACGTATTGCTCCTTTTAGTGTAGACAATGTAGATATTGGTGGAGATGGTTCTGCCCTTAATGCAGTTAGACATCGCACTGGACCATCTTGGAGAATGGTAGTAGAACTTGGAGATACGATAAATGCCTATGGTATTTATCCTGGTGGTCAGTCTGGCAACCCTGGCAGTCCTTACTATACAAGTATGATGGACAAATGGGCTTCTGGTAAGTATAATACATTAGTGTTTATGCAATCAGCAGAAGACTCAAAAGAAAAAATTATACACTCTCAAAGCTTTAACAAATAACATTAATTAGATCAGCACATTCCAATACCTATGCCTTTTATAAAAACGGAATTTCCAGGACTTCAAATTTTTGAACCTCGTATTTTTGAAGATGCTCGTGGCTACTTTTATGAGAGTTTTAATCAAAAAGCTTTTGAAGCAGCAGGTATTCACAATCGATTTGTACAGGATAACCAAGCTCGTTCTACTTATGGAGTCTTACGTGGCTTACACTATCAATTGCCTTTAGCCGCACAAGCTAAATTAGTTAGAGTGATAGAGGGTACTGTTTTGGATGTAGTGGTTGATGTGCGAGAAGGCTCTCCTACTTATGGCAAATCTTATACAATAGAGTTAAGTGCAGAAAATCATCGCCAACTCTTTATCCCCAAAGGTTTTGCGCATGGTTATGTAGTTTTGAGCGAAACAGCTGTTTTTTTCTACAAATGTGATAATTTCTACTCTAAAGAACATGAAGGTGGCATTATTTACAATGACCCTAATATTAAAATTGATTGGAAGATAGACTTGAACGATGCTGTCTTATCTGATAAAGATAAAATACTCCCTATTTTGGGTGAGCATAAGAAAGGTTTTAAATTTGAACTCTAATGACTACGATCCTTGTAACAGGAGCTTCAGGCCAATTAGGGCAGGAGCTTCAAGTATTGGCTACTCAATATACAGATTGGAAATTTGTGTTTTGCAATAGACAAGACTTAGACATTACCAACCATAGTGCTATTGATGCTATTTTTGAGCAATATCAATTCGATTATTGCATCAATTGTGCAGCCTATACTGCTGTAGACAAGGCCGAAAGTGATCTAGAATTAGCTACAGCTATTAATACAACAGCAGTAGGTTATTTAGCGTCTGCTTGCCAGAGTTATGACACACAACTTATCCATATTTCTACTGATTATGTGTATCATAATAGCCAAAACCATCCTTTCCAAGAAACAGACACAACAAGTCCTAAGGGTGTCTATGCTCAAACAAAGCTAGATGGGGAGGTTTTAGCTGCCCAAAATTGTCCTCAAACTATGATTATTAGAACCTCTTGGGTCTATTCTTCATTTGGACACAATTTTGTAAAAACAATGCTCCGTTTAGGTAAGGATAGAGATAAACTAACTGTTATTTTTGATCAGATTGGCTCTCCTACTTATGCTGCAGATTTGGCAGATGCTATACTCCAATGTATAAAGCAAAATTTTGCTAAAACAATAGATCAAACAGAGTTAAAAGGTGTTTATCATTACAGCAATGAGGGTGTGTGCAGTTGGTATGATTTTGCCTTAGCAATTTTCGAATTGGAAGACATATCTTGTCACGTAGCTCCTATAGAGACTAAAGACTATCCAACTCCAGCTAAACGTCCTCACTTTAGTTTGCTCAACAAAAACAAAATTAAAACTGCCTTTAATCTAAATATTCCGCATTGGCGAACTAGTCTAAAAGACTGCCTGACAAAATTGCATTAAAATACTAGATGGTACTAATGTTGTAACAGTTAAATTTGGAACTTTAAAGGCATGTTTATTGTTCTTGAGGTTTCTATCTTTGGTAGAGATTTTCCACAAGAAATATAACTTTTTTAGTGTGAGTGTACGCAAATTATTAAAATAAATCGTATACTTGTCTATGCATTTTCACTATAGTATTTAAGTAATCCGTCAACTCTTATCCTAAGATTTTGTTATAAATTTATTATATTCAAGTTGACAATAACTAAGGTGTGCATCTTTTACTAGAATTGCATCTTCAAATCACAATAGATATTTATGTCTAAACTAGACCCAAACAATATAAATTTTAAGTTTAGAGACTTAAAGGTTTATTCATCTACAGAATGGTTGGCCGATAATAAGAAAAAATACCGTCAAGTTTTTGATCGTTATGAAGCTTCTTATGTTTATGGCGAACTCTCCTTTTATAACAAGCTTTTTGATAAAGAGGATTGGAATGTTCATATCAATATCAAATGCTACTCATTAAAAAAAGGAAGAAAAGAGCTTTGTGATCTAAATTTTGATAGAAAAGTTAGTAAGTATGACAATATTGTCTACATCCGTGAAGGTTGGGGCAACAAAAAAATGGGCGCTTTTTGGAAAAAAGGCACCTATTATTGGGAAGCTTATATAGATGGGCAAAAAGTTGCTACTAAATATTTCTATATAGAAGAAAGTGCTGAGAAGGCTCATGATCCACAGGCCTATGTTGGTATTAAATCATTGAAACTCTATGAAGGTCCTTATGATGACCTAGCTAAAGAAGAGCGTAAATACTATAAAACCTTCTCAAAAGAAGAAACTCGCTATATCTACACTGAAATTGTATTAGACAATTTGCTAAAAGAAAAAAGCTGGTACTGTGAGTTAATGGTCAAATTTTATAATGGTGCTAGACAGCTCAAAGGTCAAACGGTCAAGTTGCATCATGTAGACAAAGAAGATGAGACTATAGATATTTCGGTCAACTGGGGTTCTAACATAAAGGGCTCTTGGAGTGAGGATGACTATACTGCCGAAATTGTATTCTTAGATCGTTTGTTGGCGATCATCCCTTTCCAAGTGAGAGAAGATTTTGAAGAAGGTATTGCAGGTACTGTACTGCCTAACCAATACAAACCGATAGTATTAGGGGATGAAGAGGTTGGGAATGAGAACTTTGAAGAAGTAATGTCTAAACTCAATGAATTGATTGGGTTGCAAGACATCAAACGCCAAGTTCGAGATCATGCAAGTTACCTTAAATTCTTACAGCTGCGTAGAGAAAAAGGTTTTGCAGAAGAAGAAGAAATTAATATCCACTCTGTATTTATAGGGAATCCAGGTACAGGTAAAACAACAGTTGCTCAACAAATGGGTAAACTCTACAAAAGTATGGGGCTTTTGACTAAAGGCCATGTACATGAAGTAGATCGAGTTGATTTAGTGGGTGAATATATAGGTCAAACTGCACCTAAAGTAAAAGAAGCTATAGAAAAAGCTCGAGGAGGAGTCTTGTTTATTGATGAGGCTTATGCATTGGCTCGTTCTAATGATGATAGCAAGGATTTTGGTCGTGAGGTTATCGAAATTTTGGTAAAAGAAATGTCTAATGGCCCTGGAGATATGGCTGTAATTGTAGCAGGCTATCCTAAGGAAATGGAGCATTTCTTAAAATCTAACCCTGGTCTTAAATCACGTTTCAAACTCTTCTTTGAGTTTACAGATTATATGCCTGAAGAACTTTCTGCTATTGCAATATTTGCTTGTGAGAAAAAGGCTGTGGTCTTGTCAGAGGTTTCTAAAAAAATGATTGAAGATATTATTACAGAAGCTTATAGAAATAGAGATAGAAGCTTTGGTAATGCTCGTTTTGTTTATGACTTGGTTGAAGAAGCTAAACTACATTTAGGTCTACGCATCATGGATGATGAAAACCCTCAGCGTTTTGATAAAAACACTTTAGAGTTAGTTCTTCCAGAAGATGTTGAAAAAATAGAAGTAGAACGTCCTAAACGCCTTCCAAATCTACCTGTTGATGAAAAACTATTAGAATTGGCCATGAAAGATCTTAATGATATGATCGGAATGTCTAACATCAAGGAAGAGATCAGTGAAATGGTTCGCTTAGTTCGATTCTATAGAGAAAGTAGTCGTGATGTACTCAATAAGTTCTACTTGCATACTGTGTTTGTAGGGAATCCAGGTACAGGTAAAACTACTGTGGCTCGCATTTTAACTAAAATCTATAAGGCTTTAGGTATTTTGGAGCGTGGCCATATGGTAGAAACTGATCGTCAAGGTTTGGTAGCTGGTTATGTAGGTCAAACTGCAATAAAAACAGCTGAACGTATTGATGAATCTATGGGTGGAGTCTTGTTTGTAGATGAAGCATATGCTCTAACTAGTGGTTCTAATGGTAGCTTGGCTGGTGGTAGCGACTTTGGTAACGAAGCGATTCAAACACTGCTAAAACGTATGGAAGACAGCAGAGGTCAATTCTTCTTGTTTGCGGCTGGTTATCCTGATAATATGGAAGCTTTCCTTAAAGCAAATCCTGGCTTGCGTTCTCGTTTTGACAAGGTCTTGAAGTTTGAGGATTATGAGTCAGAAGAATTATTTGAAATAGCATTATTGATGCTTCAAGAAGAAAATCTAGAAATGAATGATGAGGCTAGTACTCACCTACAAAACTATTTAAACTTCTTGTACACTTATAGAGATAAATATTTTGGTAATGCTCGTACAGTACGTAATGTAGTGAATGAGATTTCTAAAAATCAAAGTCTTCGTTTGGCATCTATGGCTCCAGAAGATAGAGATGAGGCTATGCTCAACACGATTACTTATGAAGATGTAGCTACACTTAAATTAAGCAACGATGATGATCTATTCAACAAGAAAACTATTGGTTTTCAGAAGAATAAATCTTCAAGCGCTAGAAGCTAGTAATCCAATAGGCTAAAAATATGAAGCGGTCAATGTTCATTTGGAACATTGACCGCTTTTTTATTCAAAAAAAATAAAATGAATTAGAAGATTGCTGTTGAATCATTTGTATGATTTTTTTCATATTTAAACTCAGCAAATATTTCAATTTTAGTTTCAGGTTTACTGCCATCACACCAGTTTACATCACAAGTATTAGCCGATGTTTTTACCTGTATAAAATCTTCTGTAAATTTAATAAATTCAATAGTATTTTCTGAAATAGGTTGATGCTCCCAATAATAGAAACTAGAGCAAGTATCATGCTTTGGATTATCATTTTTATAACCATCTTTTATATAAAATGATGATCCTTCCAGTTCTTTTAGATTTGAAATTTCTAGATCATAAATCCAAAATTCACCACTTACCCCTCCTCTTTCATTAGTATCTTCCAATAAAGGGCTTATACATTTGCCCGTTCTAAAATCAAGGGATAAAAGGGCATCTTCATATGAATAATAAATGCTAGCTTCCGTTATTTCAAATATTTCTTCACCATTGAATCTAGTTAACTTCAAAATATTCAAATCCATATTTTATTCTTTAGTAGTCTATTTAATGACAATGAATAACCATTCCTACAAAGGGAAGTAATAAACCATTTCACCATCTCTAATCTCCATATCCATTACTTTAGGCCACTTAGAATCTATCATTTGAGACTCCCATTGCTCTAAATTTGTTTCTAAAGCTTTGAGCACCTCAGGTTCTTCTGCCAAGACATCATTTTTTTCGTATTTGTCTTTCTGAACATTGTATAATACGGTTTGATTGGACTTAGTGTCCTTAATCATTTTCCAACTCCCCTTTCGGATAGCTTTGTGGTTGGCTGCACGCCAATAAAGCATCTCATGAGGCTGTTTATTTTGGTAGGTAGAGTCTAATAAATAAGGTAGAATATTTACACCATCTAACTTATGATCTGAATTATTGCACTGCCCTAAAGCCACAGAAGTTGCAAAAATATCGAGAGAACTTACAGGTGCTTGGTATTGCATACCTGCTGGAATTTTGCCCTTCCATTGTATCATAAAAGGTACATTAATACCACCTTCAAAGTTGCTCATTTTACCACCTTTTAGTGGTGAGTTATCTGCCGCTAAGGTATAAGTAGCACCACCATTATCACTCAAAAAGAAGACAATAGTATTCTCCTCTAGTTCTAACTCCTTGAGCTTGTTCATTATCATTCCCACAGCATCATCTAGCGCATGAATCATAGCATAATAAATCCGCTTTTTAGGGTCTTTTACATCCTTATACATATCATAATACTCCTTAGTTGCCTGAAAAGGGGTATGTGGAGCAGAAAATGGAACATACATAAAGAAAGGCTCATCCTTATGCTCTTCCATCCATTGCATAGACTCTTCAGCTATACGGGTAGTTAAGTAGCCCTTTTCTTCTATTACATCTGTATTTCTACGAATAGCACAATTACCTGTACGTGCCTTTCCCCAGATATAAGAATCTGAAAAATCGGTCAACTTTTGATTAACAATATTAGGATCATCCTCCAAACCATACAAACTAAAGGCTTGATAGAAGCCATAATGAAAATCAAAGCCCCTACTCAAAGGCAAAGCCATATCGCTATACCCCAAATGCCACTTGCCAATCATAGCTGTGGCATAACCATGTTTTCTAAGTACTTCTGGGAGCAATATCTCTGTAGGAGGCAAACCTTGTTTGTGCATAGCATCAAAAGTAGGTACTGCTATTTCGGCCACCTTCCAATCTCCTTTGGCTATAAACCATTTATAAACATAGTATTCTAGTCTGTTTTTAGGATAACGTTCGTGTGTGTTGATCTCAAATCCAAAACGCTGCTGATAACGTCCTGTCAGCATTCCAGCTCTAGAGGGGGCACAAACTGGTGATGTAATATAAGCCTCCTGAAAAGTTACTCCATTCTGCCCTATGGCATCCATGTGTTTAGTTTTCACATGCTTGCCCCCATAGAGCGAAACATCCATTTTGCTCAAATCATCTGCTAAAATTACAATGATATTGGGGCGTTCTACAGAATCAGGAATTGATACTTTTTCTGCTAAATAATCTTGACGATACTTAACCTTGTCTTCGTCATATACAATATCATATTTAGGGTCACCCAATGGCCATAGTAAAAATGTAGTTAATGGCACTAATATTACTAATGTAATGAGTAACCTCCGTTTTGCTTTTTTTCCGAACTTCATTTGGTTTTATTATCTTTTATAAATAGGTCACCAAAACTAAACATTTCAAGCTGATTTTCACAATAAAAAAGCGACCTACTCTCCAGTAGATCGCCTATATTCAACTCACTCTATATTAAAAAACTCTATATCATTCATAATAACTAGCCACACATAGCTACATTTCTACGAATACGACTCAAACTCTCTGAGTGAATTCCCAAATAAGAAGCCACGTATTTGACTGGCAACATAGTAACTACTTGAGGTGTTTTTTTAATCAAATTTTTGTATCGAGTAGTAGCTGGTTGACTCATCATAGATACATAATCAGACATTTTTTGTACAAAATGCTGCTCTATCAGTACACGCCCCAAACGCTCAAAACTAGGAGACAAATCATATAACTTATACAAATCTTGTCTAGCAATACGCAAAACTTTAGTTTTCTCTATGGCTTGTATAGACACTTTGGAAGGTTGTTGTGTCAAGAAAGAAGTAAAAGCACAAATAAAATCGCCCTCAAATCCAAAATCTATAGAATAATCATGCTCATCTTCCTCAAAAAATACACGAAGAGAACCCTCCGCTATAAAATAGATGTATTTCGCTGTTCTATCTGCGTCCAAAACAGTTGCTTTTTTCTTATAGTCTACTTCCTCAAAATAGTTTTCTACTAACTCCCATTCTTTCGTATTCAATTTAGTTAAGGTAGATAGTTTTTCTTTTAGTTTTTCGTTGATCGTAGCCATAAGTCAATTCGTTTTGTATGTGTGTTAATTATAGCCTCAAAATTAGATGATCTACCTCTTTTGTAAAAACAAAAAAAGATTAGTATCTTAAGATCATAAAAGATAAAAAACTCTATAAAGCTCTAATAATCAAAAATAAAACACAACTTGAAACCACCAAAATAAGACCTATTTAAACTCATAAATTCATTAAGTACCAACGAAAAAAAGTACTTTAAGAACTATATAAAAGGATTAGGAGGTAAACCTAGTAATTATATAAAACTGTTTGATGCCATGGCTAAACAGTCTAAATATGATGAGCGAAAAATTAAGAAAAAATTTAAAGGCGAGTCTTTTATCGTTCAACTTGGGGTTACCAAAAATTACTTGTACAATCTTATCCTAAAATGCCTAAGAAATTACCATGCTCAAAAATCTGTAGAAGAAGAAATTTTAGGCCGATTGCACAACCTTCAAATATTGTATAAAAAACAACTTTTTGGGCTTGCAAAACAAGAGCTAACCAAACTCAAAGAGCTTGTCAAAACTTTTGATAAAGTTCATTTCCTCCCCTATCTATTGGAATGGGAATTAACACTAGAAAAAGATGCTTTTGTATATGTCAATCATAATACCGAAAGCCTAGAAGAATTATTAAAAGCCTATCATTTAGCAATTCAAAACTTAGACAACTATTCTCAGTTTAAATCAATTGTACATCAGATCTATTTTAATATCCGAAAATATCAAGCTACAGATAAATTAGGTGAACTTAAACAACAATTAGATCATGCACTCCAATCTACCAAAGGTTTTTCGTCTCAGTTGGTGGCTTTGGAGGCTTTAGCTTTTATTGTGGGAATAAACAGCCAATGGGATAAAGTTTTAGAGATATCTCTAAAACAAATAACCTTAATGGAAAATGAACCTAATATTCTGAAAGATCAACAAATACAGGCCAAATATTTCAATGCACTCAGAATAGCAATGATCCCTTTTCTTTCTAATCCTAAATTAGAGTTGAGCCTATTTGAACAGTTTCGAGAAAAACTATGGAAACAACCTTTAAAAAATATTTCTCCCTATAGGATTTTAGATGTTCTCACAGTAGAAATAGCCGTTTTCTTAAAAAAAGGGCAACTCCCTAGTGCCATTAGTACAATTAATCGCTTCCACACTTTTTTAGAGGAACATCCCAACCTCAAAAACCATCCTAACATCATCATTGCATATTACCAAGCAGCCAACACCTATTTCTTTGACAATCAATACAACAATGCTCTTGACGAACTGAATGTAGCTGAAGAATTGTATAGTCAACAAAAAACTAATAAACGCCGTTATCACATGATTGTGTTGCTCAAAGCCTTAACCTACTATGAGCTGAATGAGCTCCTGTTATTGCACAATTATATACGTTCAGTACAACACTATTTAGGCACCAAAAATGAACAACATCTAGAATTTGAGGCTGACTATAAACTGCTTCGCTTAATTCAACGTTTATGCAATGCTGTTGATAGATCTAATAAGATGCTTATTTTTGAACAAATAGAGGATATGATTTTGGATTATAAGACTCAAATATCTGCACAACAATTCGAAGTTTCTTCCTATTTCTATTATTGGATTTGGGCAAGCGCAAAATTGGAGAATTGTCCTTATCAAGAATTGCTAACTCAACACAATCAATAAGCCTTCCTCTTTCTAAGAAAGAAAGCTCCTACGATAATTAATAAAACTAAGCCTCCCAAGATTCCCAAAATCATTTTCCAACTAGTTTTAGTCGCTAATTCTATTGGTTCACTATCTCCCAATTGCACAAATGGTGACCAAAAAGCAGGATGTGCAGCAACTCCTCTTGCATTTTGCAAATAATCTAATTTGGCTTGTTGCAAAGCATCTGCTTTGTTCCTTCCTTCAGACAAATACTGATAAAAACTCTCCATAATGATAGAGGTAGATTTATCATTGACTGACCATAGACTAACCACTAAACTAGGCACCCCTGCATACATAAAAGCTCGTGCTAGAGAAGCGATTCCATTTCCTTTTTGAAATTCTCCATAACCTGTTTCGCATGCAGAAAGCACAACTAGTTCTGCACTTAAATCCATTTTGGAAATTTCGTAAGCCTCCAAGAAATTATTCTCTGTACCAAGTCCATTTTCAGAAAAAGCTAAGCTGGACAAAATTGGATTTTTGCGGTCAACCATTCCATGCATTGCTAAGTGTATAATGCTATAATCTGCTCCTTTTTCTTTAAAATTTTGCTCTGTAGCTAAGTCATCAAAAACATAATAACCTTTAAACTTTTTGGATAATATCTCTACCTCTTGCTTAGCCATAGGAAGGGGTCTCAATACTTCTCGAATATTTTTATACTTATCTAATAAAGTACTCTTAAAGCCTTTATTAATCCATTCAGAAGGGTCATAACTAGCAGCTGCTCCATAAAAAAGGCCATTCCCTTTTTTAGAATTGCTGATTTTATTTTCTCGCCATAATGTTGCAGAATAGCTATAGCTTATTTTATAATCTTGCATCAAATAATGTAAGTTAACATAACTTACTGCTTCTTTGGGAGCTGGTTCTACCAAAAAAGTTTCAAATGGTAAGTAGCCTAATTCTTGATCGGTTACTATAATCAGTTGTTTAATATCCTTGTTTTTAGGCAAAATAGGCTGTAGCAGCTCCTTATAAAACCAATGAGCAACCTCTGTATATTTCAAATAAGCCTTTTCTGGATCATTGGTCAACTCTTGATAATTACTCAAAGCCCAATGCATTTTATCCACCTTATTGATTAGAGTCTCCTTCCCAATCGAACAATATATAGACTTCACCTCCTTTTTATCTATATAAAAAATGTATACACTAGAATCACTAACAACATACTCGATCAATCCAGTTTGTACATTTAGTTGTTCTTGGATGTCAGTAATAGTACTATTTTTTTGTTCGTATTTTAATTTTGCATAGTTGGGATATTGGGCACTTATTTCATCTTTAAACTTTTCGAATTGTACACTTACATCATTCAATGCTTGTCTTAAACTATCCGCTTCATTTCTTTCGTATTCCTGCAATAACATTGCAGCAAGAGTCGTGTACTTCTTTTGCAGCATTTGTTCTCTATCAATCAAGGAATCGGGCAAAGCTCCTACATTATAAGCTTTCCTAGTATTCATTTCATCAATTACCAATACTGACTTACTGTATTCGGCCAACTCAAAAGCCTTATCAATATCATTAGGTTCTGATAAATTTAGCGCTTTTATACCTCTCAATATCCAGTCTATTTGAGTACTTAATACATGGAGTTTGTCCTTATCGTTAATACATATCTTTTTCCTTTTCTTAGCTAAGTCAATTGCTAAATCAACAACTATAATCTGCTGTTCTTTATTTTCCTTTTTCTCCTTATCGAGCAACATATGAACAACTTTCAAAAGATGCAATGCATCACCTGAAGCAATAGGTAATATAGCTGTTTTTAGTTTTCTCCATTCCTCATTAACATTAGTACTTAGCTTTAAACCAGATATAATATTTAGTCCCTTTATTGAATAATCCCAAGCCTTAGAGTTTCCATTCTTTGCATAATAGTAAGCTAAATTCCCTATCAAGTCTACATTTTCCCCTAACAAAGAGCTATCTAAATTATTCAATAGACCTAAGTATAACTGCTCTGTTTTTAGGGCATTTCCCATTTTATCATAGACACCTGCTAATGCAACAAGTATTCTAATATTTTTATGACTGTGAACCCCAAATTTTTTTTGACTTAATGTTAATGCTTCTTTATACAGCTTTTCTGCATTGGGAAAATCTTCCATTTCCTCATATAAATAAGCTAAACTAAATATGGTATTTATATAACTTGGATTATACTCTTTCTTCAAAAACTTTTCTGTGGCTAATATTTCTTTGTACAGTGCCTCAGCTTCTTTATACCGTTGCATATTAATATAGAGCTCTACTAGATTAGATAGTACAAATGCATAACTTCCCCTGTCTTTACCCCACATTTCCACCTCTAGTGCTAATGCCTCTTGAAAACTATATTCTGCGGCCTTATAGTTTTCAAGTTCTGCATGGAGTAAGCCAAGATTATTTAGTGAGTAAGCCCGATGTTGTTTATCTTCTGTCTCCTCTAAATTTTCTAGGTGCAAAGCTTTGGCCTCTTCATAGTGTCCTAATTCAAAGTACATCAGAGCTAAATTGATTTTCATATCAATCAAATAAGCATCGTCAGGAATAGCCAATGATCTCCTTAAATTTAAGGATTTCAGATAGTATTCTTCTGCTTTTATATACTTTCCTAAATTGCCATACACTAGAGCTAGTGCATGGAGTGTTAAGGAATAACTCTCCAGATCTTTACTGGGATTCTGTTCTTCAATTGCTAAAACATCTTCCAAAATAACCTCAGCATCTTCATATCTCTTTAGGCGTATATATAATTCTGCTAAAGAAAATTTATCTGTCAAAAATTTTGAATCAGATTGTTCTAACTTTTCTTGATTAATCAATAAAGCTTTCTTGAATAACTTCTCAGCTTCTAGGTAGTTTTCATTCAAGGTGTAAAACATGGCTAGATTAGCCAAATCTGTTGAATATTCTAGACTATTTGTTCCAGCTAAACTACTATCTATTTTTAATATTTGTTGATATAAACTTTCTGCCCCATCATATTCACCAATCTCCTCACAAAAAAGGGCAAAACTAGACAACCAGTTTACATAAGTCTCCTCTTTACCGTATTCCTGACGTACTTGCTCTATTGCTGATTGATAATAAATTACAGCTTGCTCATAATTGCCCTGCTCTGCCTCAATATCAATCAGACTATCTAACTCTTCAATTGTTCTTCTTTGTCCATTTTTTTGCTGTGCTGATAATATCGTTATCGAAACTAAAAACACTCCAATTTGAATCAAAAAGTAAAGTCTCCACCCTATTCTCATACATTAAATTTTATTCCTTATTGTTATTGCTAACTTTTTGCTGCAAGATAGACAGTAGAAAGAGTATTCCAGCTCCCAACACCCACCAAAGCCAATTATATTCCCCCTTTGTAGCTAATTCTATCGGCTTGCTATCTCCCAACTGTACAAATGGTGACCAAAATGCAGGATGTGCAGATACTCCTTTTGCTCTTTTTAGGTAATCTAGTTTGGCTTGACGCAAGGCTACTGCTTTATTTTTCCCTTCTGATAGGTACTGATAAAAACTCTGCATAATATTGGCAGTAGATTGATCATTAACAGACCATAAACTGACCACTAAACTAGGCACACCTACATACATAAATGCTCGTGCTAGCGAGGCTACACCATTGCCAGTTTCAAACTTCCCATAACCTGTTTCGCAGGCGGACAGTACAATTAAAGCTGCATTCAACTCCATTTTAGAGATTTCATAAGCTTGCAAAAAGTTATTCTCTATATTACCTCCATCTTCAGTAAAAGCCAAGCTAGACAAAATTGGATTGTTATTATCTAACACGCCATGCATTGCTAAATGGATAATACCATATTCACTTGCCTTTTGTTTAAAACTGGACTCTGAAGCTAAGCTGTCAAAAGCAAAATGACCTTGAAAATGCTTCTCCAACCGCTCCACCTCTTGGCGAGCTGCAGGTAATGGTTTCAATAATTCTCTAAGTCTATTGTACACAGGCAATCGAAGACTTTTTGTAACCGAATCAATCTGATTATTATAACTACCTGACATCGCTAAAATTTGATCATTAATTTGGGTAGTTTGCCCTTCCTTATTTTCTTTCCACAGAGTTGCTGAATAATTATAACTAACTTGATAATCATTAATCAAGTAATGCAAATTTTTATATCCCTTAGCATCTTGAGGAGCAGGTTCTACTAAAAACACCTCAAAAGGGAAATAGCCCAATTTTCCATCAGGAACGATAATTAAATGTTCTATATCTTTGAGCTCCTTCAAAACAGGTTCTAATAGTTGCTGATAACACCAATAAGCTGAGCTAGTATATTTCTGATAGGACTCATCTGGTTTTGTAGATAATAAGCTGTAATTACTCAAAGAACTTTGTAGTTTTCCTAATTCCTTTTGCAAAGCCTTGGGAGCTATATCTTGTTTAAACAGTTTCGTTTCTTTTTTGTCTACATAAAAAATGTAAATGGTTGAATCTCCTAATACATACTCTAAAAAAGCTGCCTGTTCATTCAGTAAGCCCTGAATTTCGGGAAGAGAAACTTGAGTTCTATCATATTTTAGGCTAGCATATTTAGGATAAACTTTTTCTATATGTTCCTTAAAAGCTATCATTTCCAGATTTGTCTCATTCAACTTAGTTCGAATCTGGTCTTCTTCAGTTATGGACTCCACTTCTAATAGTAGTGCTTTAAGTTCCGTTTGCTTATCTTTTAAGTCTTTCTCCTTTTTCACCAAAGAATCTGGTAAATAGCCAAAATCATAAGCTCGCTCTGTTTTGATCGACTCCATGAGTAATACAGACTTGTTCCACTCTGCAAATTCAAAGGCCTCCTCTATTTTTTTTTCCTTTTCCAAATAAGGTAGACTCTTCAGCATCCAATCAGTACTAGATGCAAGCATTCTGAGTTTATCGTCACCTCCCAAAAGTTCATCTTGTTCCTTTTTAAGCAACTCTTTCGCTAACTCTCCTACTTGAATAATCTCGTTGGCATTAGCTATACTATCCTCCTTTATTAGTAGATCCCTAACGTTTTTAAGAGTGTAAGTCATTGTATTCACAGATTCATATTCTGCATTTTTAAATGGCTTTATAGATTCTATAGTAAAGGGTCTTTTTATAGATAATTTACAGTTGGATATTGTGGCTTTATCAATAGTCTCCCAAGCTTCCGAAAATCGATTTTTCTTTATATAGATTAGTCCCAATGTATTCAACAATATTAATTGTCTATGATGATGTACATCTATTTTTTGTTCACAAATTTCTAGGGCTTTTATACATAAATCTTCTGCTACCGAAAATTTATCTTGATCTCTATATATTTTAGCTAGAATCATCAATCCAGCAATATGTCGTGCATGCCCTTCTCCATAGCTCTTTTTTAATATTGAGATGGCTTCTAAAAGCAATGACTCTGCTGCTTCATAATCTTTCATTTTAGAATATATGTCTGCCAAGTTATTTATAACTGTTCCATACCTGTAGTTTTCTTTTCCATACTGCTTTGCCATAATAGCCTTAGATTCCAAATAACACTTTTTGGATTTAACATATTCGTCTTGTTTCTCATACAATCCTGCCAAATTGTTTAAGCTAATCGCATAACTGACCAAAGCTGCTCTACTCTTACGATTTCGATCTATATCCAAACATTCTAAAAACAAAGGCTCTGCTTCTTCATAACGCCCCATTAATACATATATTCCAGCTAAGGCATCCAAAGTTCTTGAATACGCTCCAATATCTTTTGCCTTATTTCTTGCTCTAACTTTCAAAGCTTTTAGGTACAAAGCCTCTGCTTCTTCATAACGCCCCATAAGCCTATACAACAGCCCCAACCTAGATAAAGAGACCGTGTACTGATAAGCATCTGTTCCAAGTATCTGTTCTTCTATTCCTAACACCTCTTTCAAAGTGACTTCGGCTTTATCATAATATTCATAACTTCTATATGTAGCTCCTAATTCGGATAAAACCTCTGCATAATATTTATCTTTTCGTCCCTTTACCTGCTCTATAATAACTAAGGCTTTTAAATAAAATGGTTCAGCTTTATCTAGATCATTAAAAGCATAATCATAAAGTCCGCCCATAGTTTCCAAAGTCCTTGCATAATCTATAGATATAGGATTTAGTTTTGCTTGTATTATCCTTGCATTCTCATAGCATTCCATTGCCTTTTTTGCATCCTCTATTCCATAGTCATAAGCATATCCTAATTGAAATAAGAGTCGAGTATACAATGTATCTAGTATACCATATTCTTCTAGAGCTCTTTGCTCTGCAGCTTGTGCATAGGGATACATCTCCTCATACCTTTGTTGTTTTTTCTGTATATGAAAAATACTATCGAGTTGAGCTATACTGTAGTATTTTAGGCTATCTTGGGCCTGGCTGGAAAAAGAAACTAGTAAAAAAAAGAGTGATTTCAGTCGCATTAGATTGGGAACTGAAATACTACCAGCTGAAGTCTGGTAGGTTAAAAATTAGGACTATAAGTCCCCTGACTATTCTAAAGAAATATTATTCGAGTTATCACTTTGCTTAGAATCGTTGTGATTCTCT
>JAAEPD010000576.1 GCA_024222455.1 Aureispira sp. | reverse complement strand
TAAACAGAGTTTGTGCATATATTGGAAAAAACTTGTTCCTTAATTTTTCAAAAGACCATTTTTAGTTATTATTTTTTCTGAACGATTACTTAGCTTGAATATAAAGGGGTAAAGCTTTTTCATAATTCCCCATCTGGTAGTGCAAGGCAGCCAAATTATTGAGTGATTCGGCAAATTTAGGATGCTCTACTCCCATTTTTTTTTCTCTAATGTTCTTGGCTTGAATATAAAGAGGCAAGGCTTTTTCATAATTCCCCATCTGGTAGTGCAAGACAGCCAAATTATTGAGCGAAGAGGCAAATTCAGGATGTTCTACTCCGTAAATTTTTTCATTGATATTTTTAGTTTGAATAAAAAGGGGCAAAGCTTTTTCATAATTCCCCATAGCTTCGTGCAAGAAAGCCAAATTATGGAGGGAATTGACAAATTGAGGATGTTCTAGACCCAAAACTTTTTCTCTAATGTTTTTCGCTTGACTATAAAGGGGTAATGCTTCTTCATAATCCCCCATGTCTTTGCGATGTTTCGCAAAGAAACTTAAGGTAGTTGCATAGCGAGCTGTATTCTTACCTAGAGTGTTAGCAAAGACGGTAAGGGTTTTATTATAATATTCAATAGCTTTATCTTTATTGCCGGAGTGTTGATATAAATAAGCAGCCCACTCTAGGTATTCACCACAAAGCGAGTCTTGCTTGTCAGACTTTTTACTTGCTTCCAGAGAGAGACTAATTCCTTTATCGTATTCTTGATTACTTTCATGTAGGTTGAGTAAGGAATCTATTTCAGGGTAGCTAAGGTTTTCAATATCCTGAGCATAGGAATATTGCATAAGCAACATGCAAATAAAGAGTGTAGTAATTTTGTTCATATTAGGTGGTGTGTAGTCTTAGATATGTTTTTTGTGTGAAGATATTTTCAGGAGTTAAGGATAGTTAAAAATATAAAAAAGGCTCCTAGTCAATATACTAAGAACCTTGATTGTTATATGCTAATGTTAGCAAAAACTAACTATGCTTCATCCAAAAATGGGTAACGGTAATTGGTAGGTGGTACAAAAGTTTCCTTGATTGTGCGAGGAGATACCCAACGCAACAGATTAAGGATAGAACCAGCCTTATCGTTAGTACCTGATGCACGTCCACCACCAAATGGTTGTTGACCAACTACTGCACCTGTTGGTTTATCGTTGATATAGAAATTACCAGCAGTATTGCGCAGTAGGTGTGCAGCTTTCTCGATCACTAGGCGATCTTTAGCAAACAAAGCACCAGTCAACGCATATGGAGAAGCCTTATCTAATGGCTCAATCATATCCCAGAATTTCTCATCTTCAAATACATGAATAGTCAATACAGGGCCAAAGATTTCCTCACACATAGTAGTATAATAAGGATCATCTACTCTCAATACTGTAGGCTCTATAAAGTAACCTTCAGCTTTGCTGTGACCACCTCCAGCTACTACTTCTACACCACCTGCTTTTTTAGCATTGTCGATGTAAGCAGAAATTTTATCGTAAGCACGTTCATCGATTACAGCATTTACAAAATTGCTAAAATCTTCTACAGTACCCATTTTGATCTCTTTCAGGTCTGCTTGCATAGACGCTTTTACTTCTTCCCACATAGACTGAGGAATATAAGCACGAGAAGCCGCAGAACATTTTTGTCCTTGATACTCAAATGAACCACGAACCAATGCTGTAGCTACTTCCTGAGCATTAGCAGTAGGATGCGCTAGAACATAATCTTTACCACCAGTTTCTCCAACTACACGAGGATAAGATTTGTAATTTGCGATATTGTTACCAATTGTTTTCCACATATATTGGAAAGTACCAGTACTTCCTGTAAAGTGTAAACCTGCCAATTCTGGGTGGTTGAAACAAACATCACCAGCAACAGGACCATCAGTCAATACCATATTGATAACACCATCAGGTAAACCAGCTTCTTTGAACAAGTCCATGATAACTTGAGCAGAATAGATTTGAGTGTCAGATGGTTTCCATACCACTACATTCCCCAACATAGCTGGAGCTGCACACAAGTTAGCACAGATAGAAGTAAAGTTGAATGGTGTAACTGCAAATACAAAACCTTCTAATGGACGGTGTTGCAAACGATTCCAAAGGCCAGGATTAGAGTCTGGTTGCTCCTTGTAGAGCTGACTCATGTAGTATACATTATATTTGAAAAAGTCGATTAACTCACAAGCTGCATCTATCTCTGCTTGAAAAGCATTTTTAGATTGTCCCAACATAGTAGCCGCATTGATCTTATCACGGTATGGGCCAGCTAAAAGATCTGCTGCTTTCAAGAATACAGCAGCACGATGTTCCCAAGAGGTATTTTCCCAAGCTTCTTGAGCTGCTAAAGCTGCATTGATTGCATCATTAACGTGTTGAGCATCACCTTTGTGGTAATATCCTAGATTGTGTTTGATTTCGTGAGGTGGGTGTATAGATATTTTATTACCTGTACGAACTTCCTTACCATTGATAATCATAGGAATATCTACTTGAGAGGCCTTGCGAGCAGCCAATTCTTTTTTCAAAGATGCACGCTCTGGACTACCTGGTGCATAGCTTTTTACAGGTTCATTTTTCGGAAGAGGGACATTGAAAAATGCATTTGCCATAATATATTTTCTTTTTTGTGTGAAAAATATGTTTTGGAGTGTGTTTAATCATACTCCTACTGAAATCCGCCCAAAGTTAATTAAGTGATTGGATATATTCAAACTTTGAACTATTCATTAGGGCAAAGGTCTCAAAATAGAAAATGTAAAAATTACACTACAGAGAAATCCCCCTAGCCCCCTTGTAAAGGGGGAATTGATGCATTACACTGTATTCCCCCATGTAAAGGGGGCTAGGGGGATTAATAGGTCTAATATTTTTATAACTTCGATGAAAAGTAGATTGTAATTAGAAAATCTAACAGGAAATCTAATTTTGAGGCCTTTACTCTAACTATTCATTGGTTAACCAAAACTTTATATCTTTGTTCAAAAGAAAAACAACTAACTAGAGTCATTATAAAAATGAGTAAAGAAGTATATATACAGGATTGGGGAAAGGTTGATTATCAGTCTGCTTGGGATCGTCAAACAGTCTTATTTCAAGAAGTTATTGATCGGAAAATGCAGAATAGAAAACTAGCAGAATCCGAAAAAATAAAACAACATCATTATTTTATTTTTTGTGAGCATCCACATGTCTACACACTTGGCCGAAGTGGTTCTGCAGAGCATCTGTTGCTAAACGAGGAAGGTCTAAAAGCAAAAGATGCTTCTTTCGTGAAGATTAATAGAGGTGGAGATATTACCTATCATGGGCCAGGTCAGATTGTGGGTTACCCAATATTGGATATGGATGAGTTTTTCACGGATATAGCTCGTTATATTCGGTTGATAGAAGAAATGGTAATGCGAACGTTGGCAGAATATGGTGTAGCATCTGATCGGATTAAAGGCCTTTCTGGGGTTTGGTTGGATAAAGATACCCCTAATGCTCGAAAAATATGTGCTGTGGGTGTTCATCTAAGCAGATGGACAACAATGCATGGTTTTGCGTTTAATATTAATACAGATTTAGATTACTTTAAGAACATAGTTCCTTGCGGAATAGCTGACCAAGATAAGGACGTGACTTCTTTGGAAAAAGAGTTGGGCTATAAGGTGCCTTTAGATGAGGTGAAAGCTAAGTTGTTGAAACATTTTCAAGATTTATTTGAAGCAGTATATAAAGTATAGACATTCCTAACCTCCTCTAAACCCTACAAAAATGAAGACCCTAATTATTCTATCCCTAGCAATTAGTTTATGGTCAATCACAGCTTGTGACAAAGACAAAAATAATGATATAACAACTACAGGAGGTGGAATAGAAAATTTACCTAGTAGTATTAAATTTGTATCTGTTTCGGGAGGTTCATTTGCTATGGGAGGTACTACCAACGCTAATGATGCAACGGTGCATCAAGTGACACTTTCTGCCTACGAATTATCCGAAAAAGAGATTACAAATGCTGAATATGTAGCTTTTTTGAATGCAGCTCTAGCTGATGGCTGGATTGAGGTGAAAGAAGAACAAACCTCTGATCCTTGTGGTACTTATACCGAAAACATGGTGTATGGGGCAGGGCAAGCTCCTAACGCTGGTCAAATATTTTTGCAGTTGGGTGAAACTGGTGGTTGTACGAGTAGTGGAGAGGCAGAGCATATTGACAACAAAAGTTGGATCAGTTATAAAAGCAGCAGCGAGAAATTTGAACTCTTAGATAATGCTAAGGCCAACTGGCCTGTCAATTGGATTAAATGGTATGGTGCTCATGCTTTCGCAGAGTATTATGGCGCAAAACTGCCTAGCGAAGCACAATGGGAATATGCTGCTAGAAGTGGTCAAGACAATGCTGAATACCCAACTTCGACAGGATTGTTAAACTCGACTTTAGCTAATTATAATGGAGATACTCCAGGTGTTCACAATGCTACAGGGCATGCTGTAGAAGTAGGTTCTTATGCTGCCAACTCTTGGGGCTTCTATGATATGGGAGGTAATGTGTGGGAATGGTGTTCAGATTATTATGCAGCTGATTATTATAAAGATAATGTAACTGACCCTATCAATACAACTGCTGGTACAGATAGTAAAAGAGTACGTAGAGGTGGTTCTTGGAATTACCATGCTGCAACACTCTTAACTTATGCTCGTGCATCCGATTTCGAAAACCGTGGGAATAATCATTTTGGCTTTAGAATAGCTAAATAAGTTAGGGTAAATACATCTAAAATTATTGTGAATAATTTTAGCCCAAGTGCTCTAATTTTGAATGTTAAATGTTTTAAATCAGCATTATAAACTGATGTTAGGCAAAGAACGATAATTCATAGCTATTTGATAATAGGAATTCATAGTCATTTTGCTTTTTGAAAGTTATAGTGTTTAGTGTTTCTAGTTCAGTTCAAGCTTAGAGTGCTAGCTGAACTAGAAACACTAAACGATTAACTTCTTAAAGTTAATGGTGTTCTTAGAAGCCTATCAATAACTCATTTAATCTCTTGCTATCTGCCTAAGGTCTGTTATAAATACAAATCAATATGTTCTGGAACATTAATGCCCAACTCTTTGCTTTTCATAGAAGTTCCACCTAGATAAACCTGACATGGTTTACGTATATTGAACAAAAACCGAGTGTCTATTTCTTTGATCTTGTTCATTTCTATATTTAAGTATTCAAGATTTACCAAAGTCTCAAGATTATCAACTTTTTTAATTTCATTTTCTCTTAAAACTAGTTTTTTGAGATTTACTAAGGTATCTAAGCCCTCAATCTTGGTAATTTTATTTCTCCCTAAATCCAATTCTATTAAGTTAAATAATGCAGCTAAGCCTTCAATTTTACTAAGCTCCGCCCAACTAATGTTGAGTTTTTCCAAATTCTCTAAGGTATCTAAGCCACTTATTTTGCTAACTAAGGAAGCTGATAGGTCTAGAGTTTTGAGTTGTTTCAAGCCCTCTAATCCTTCTATTTGTTTAAGTGAGGTACTGGAAAAGTCGAGATGTGTCAAGTTAGGAAATCGTTCTATCCCAACCATACTTTCTATGGCAGAACAGGATATACTGAAATGCGTGATACCTTCATGTCCCTCTATTGCTTCAATACTCGGAAAGTCAATGCCACCACAGCTCAAATATCTCAGTTGAGATAATTTTTTTAAGCCTTTTACCTCTTTTAAATGATATGAAGAGTCAATATTCAAGGATTCCAGACATGTAAGTTCTGCAAAAATAGAGGTGTCATTTAGTTCTGTCCCGGCTAATTCCAAGCATGTTAACTTTTTCAACCCTAATATATGCTCTATATCTGAATGAGATATCTGGTTTTCTACCAACTTGAGACTGACCAATTGTTTAAAATGAGTAATAGCAGATATTTCAATTGTGTGACAACTAATCAATATTAACTCAGTCAAATGCTCTGCCAGTGGAATCAGTTGGTTAAGGTTTTCCAATTTAACTTTATACAAATTATACAGAGATAATCCAGTAATGTTTCCATACTCATCTTTCGTGTATGTATTCTTGTAAGCTTTAATTCTTGCAGATAATACTATATGTATATCGAACTCTCGTTCTAAGTTTTTTATAAAATTGTTCATTGTTCAATGTGATTCTCAAAATACAATCAGAACTACCCTAAAACTTCCTGAATCTTGATGTAAATGCTTTCTATACTCTGATTACCATCAATTTCTGTCGTTTTTACGCCAGTGGCTTTTATATGCTGTACAGCAGGGATTGTTAGTCGCTCAAATTCATCTATTCTAGTCAATACTATTTTGGGGTCTCTATCATCTTTGCGGTTTTGTTCTTCAGCTCTCTTTTTAGCTCTTTTTAGGAGTTCTTCTCTTGGAACTTTCAAGAAAATGATTTGACTCAAAGGTGTATTGTCTGCCTCAAAAAGATCTAACAAATGTTGAGCTTGATCTATATTGCGAGGATAACCATCAAATAAGATTCCTTTTTCTTCCTTGTGGTTATGATAGAATTTTTCGACTACTTTTGCAACTAGTTCGTCAGGCACCAAAAGCCCTTTGCTACTGTATTCTGCTGCTTCAATGCCTAAATCGCTATTTTGAGCTTTTTCTGATCTTAAGGCATCACCTGTAGAGAGGTGTGTTAGTCCAAAATCTTTAATAATTTTCTTGCTTTGAGTACCTTTGCCTGCTAATGGAGGTCCAAAAATTATGATATTCATTTTTTATGATTTAATGTTCTATGATTAGAATCTAAGATATTAAGTTTTTATGAGAATTATCACAAAATGGAGCTTTTGCTGTGTGTTTGCAATTACAAAGTTGAACAGTTCCTGTTTTTTGAGCTTCAAATAAGACTGGTTTGAATGCTGTACCATGATGATTCCCATCGCAGAAAGGTTGAGTTTTGCTTAAACCACATTTGCACCATAGATATTTTTTACCTTTTACTAATTGAATAGATATGGGTTGAGCTGTAGAACTCTGCTCTTTTTTGAATGCACTAGATAATTCACTTGTTTGGTCGCTTGATTTTACGAATGGATATAAATAGGCAGATGTCCAAGAATCTTTTGTTGGTTTAGGAAGTCCATATTCTGTAGGGAATTGGTGAGTGTAGAGAGCTGTTCCAAACAGTTGATCCCATATCGAAAACATATTGCCAAAATTGCCATTCGGGTCACTGATTCCATCTAGTTTGGATTTTCCATGATGCGCATGGTGAAAAGCAGGAGTGATAATAATCTTTTCTATTATAGCCAATAGGGGAGCTAAACCTTTGATCTTGTAGAGTGGTTTATCCCAAGAAACTCTGCTATGAGAACTAATGATAATGAATTGTTTGAGCACTAAACCTATAGCAACAGCTTTGCCTCCTCCCAAAAAAGTTATAACACCCATCCACCAGATATTAGGCATGATTAGATAGTATAATGCAGCATTCCGGTAAGATACAAAAAAGCCCATTTCTTCGGCTTGGTGGTGTGTTCTGTGTAGTTTCCACAAAAAGGCATTTCGATGAGCAAAGCGATGGTAGCAATATTGCATGAAATCATCTACAAAAAGATAAACGACAAAGACCATCCACAAAGAATAAGATTGTAGGTAAGTAGCAAAACTAGGAAAGCTATTTTGACCTATTATAATCACTAAATAAACCATAAGAGGTTTAATAATAGTAGATAATGCAATGAAACCAGTGATTTCTTCTATCCAATCAGCTTTAGCCCGTTTAGAGTTTTTTAAGTACCCAGAAAAGGTCTCTAACAGGCCAAAAAACACTAATATTCCTACAACTAAATAGCTATCTAAGGTATTCATAATGCTAACTTCTTCTTATATTTAAGAGTAGATCTGATTTTTAGGTAATCAAAATAACCAATTACATTGCAAAATAGTCCATCTATTCTTCTATTCAAAAATGAGGGTAATAAAATAACTGCTGAAGCTTTTGAAAAGGCTTTGTATCAATTTGTTGAAGCACAATTTGGGGCTTTTACTAAAAGCATTAGTTATGGTGATACCAATTATTCTGCACCTGATCGAGATAACCAATTTCATGATTCTTATGTTAGGCAAGTCTACCAACAGGTCAAAATGGAGAATGGAGAAGAGTTAGAGTTTAATGTCCTCTAAATGGTTTAAATCCTCCGTCTTCAGACGGAAAAGACTTAAGTCCTTGCAAATGGTTATCTTAGCAAGATGAAAAATTACACAAAAGCAAGTCATACGATTTATCATCATAGATAGCATATAG
>JAAEPD010000575.1 GCA_024222455.1 Aureispira sp. | reverse complement strand
TCAAATGATGTTTTCATAATCTTATATTTTTGGTAGAATACAATTTTATGAATCTAATGAATTTACATTTATCTGGTTCCTATTTTTGTTATCAATCAATTTTTAAACATGTTCTAAATTAGAATCCTTAGAGGTATTAGAAATTTCAACTAATCTATTGAAAAAGCTGCCAGAAGAAATTGGGCAATTGACCAACTTAAAAAGGCTTAGAATGGTGTCTTGTTCTTATAGTTACTATTCAGGAAGTTTAGATATGCCTGAAAGTTTTAGCGCACTGAAAAACTTAGAATATATAGAAGTTGGCTATAAATTTGGATCTAATGCTCGATTTGCTAATTATCCTCGATTTTCCAAGTTTGAGCGGAGTTCACCTCCTATCAATTTAGAGCCACTTCAGTTGGCTAGAGATATTTATGCTAAGCAGGGGGAGTGTTTATCCTACATATTTAAGCACGCTCCAAAGAAAGAGCAACAACAGCTTTTTGAACAGTTTTATGATGAAGCTCAGCAAAAATGGGATGTTGGAGGAGAGGGGCTATATCATATCCCTTCTTGGGTAAGAGAATATCCTATTCGAATACTCAATCTTACCAATTGCTATTTAGGGCATGCTGCAACTGTTGGAGGAGGGTGTGTAGAAGAGCATCGTCAGCAATTGGATCAAGCTTTTGAACATTTGGGGGGCTGTCAATATTTAGAAACCTTAATTTTGAGGAAAAATGGATTGACTTATTTACCTAAACCTATATTTTTGTTGAAAAACCTAAAACATTTGGATTTGGGGTGGGATATTATCCGAAATATTCCAGAAGAGATTCAACAACTAGAGAATTTAGAATCAATAGTTTTATCAGGAGCTATCGTTTATGAGGATGTAGAGCATTTGAGAAAGTTACCTTCCTTGCAAAGCATAACCCTCACTCAAAATTATTTTAGTCATGAGCGAGGGCAAAAAGCTTTGGCTGAATTTAAGGCGATATTTTTACATTGTAAGGTATACTTAGAATAAAAAGGCTCTCTAAAGAGGATTAGACAGTGCTGGATTGTTTGTGAAAGTAGTATCTGTAAGCGTTTTTAGAAAATTGAGAAGATCGCTTTTTTCTTGACTATTTAATTGTAAGCCACCACGTTCAACATTTTTCATTAGAGGGTCAACAGTTGTCGAAGATTTTAGTCCTGTACTATAAAACTCTATTACTTCCTCTAAGGTCTGAAAACGTCCATCATGCATATAGGGCATAGTTAATTCTACATTGCGAAGTGTTGGTGTTTTATATTTTCCTTGATCAAGATTATTTTTTGTTATTCCTTCTCTTCCAGAACTAGGGGAGCTGTCTAAACCATTATTGTGAAATAACCCATCTGTAAACAAAGGACCACCATGACAGTGGAAACAATCTCCTTTTTCAGAAAAGAAAATATCATAACCCCGTTGTTCTGAATCGTTCAAATAAACCCAAGATTGAGGGGTGATTGCTTTATCATATTTAGAATCTTTAGATGTCAGTAGACGAGCAAATTGGGCTAAGGCTTTTGCAGCATTTTCAGAGCTGATAAGATTGCTCCCAAAGGCTGCACCAAACATATCTTTTAGTTCTTCACTAGCTTCCAGTTTACTCAAATCGGTTTGAAAAAAGACATCTACTTCAAACTGCATAATATCTTCCAAACTGCCTTCTACTTTCCCATTCCACAAGAAATATTTACCCCACGCAAGATTTATATGCGCTAAAGAATTGGAAGAGGCTGTGGTAAATGCACTAGCTGTATTATGGCAACTAGAACAAGAGTTAACTCCATTTTTATCCATAATTGGGTCATAGTAGAGCCTTCTCCCTAAGGCAATTCCTTCTACTGTCATGGGGTTTTCCTCTGGGATATCCAAAATAGGGAAATAGGAAGGTACTTCCATGCTGTATGGTGTTGGATCAGGATAAGTCTTTTCTTTTTTGCAATTTTGAAAAATGACTAGACAGATTGCAGTGCTTAATAATAATTTTAGCTTTTTCATAAAGATGATTTAGACTTCTCAAAAAATAATGGGTTACAGCTTTTTAGCCATGACCTATTTATGTGCTCTTATTTAGTGGAGACATTGCCTAACGAAAAAGCATTGGCTCCATTTAGTTTCACAGTATCTTGAGCATTTGGGTTGCCCATTATCATCTGACCCCAATCTTCAAAATCATAAGTTATAGGTTCTTTGAACCATTGGCTCACATCCATAGTCAATCCTATTGTCCAATTATTGCCATCTACAATCATAGAGGACAGGGGAAAAGAAAAAGTGATAGAATTATCTTTGCCACCTGCTGGACCTGTGTGTATGTTATAATTTTTGGTTATAATATTTGCTGACAACGAATCATACTTCCCTTCTAGTTTCATGCAATGATAGCCCTCTTCGCCTGAAATTGGCCAAATCATGTTTATGTTTTCAGTCGTATTAGATAAGGCATTGGGCTTGTTTGTAGTGGCATTCAACCCAAAAGTAAAACTGATTTGGCTGTAAGTGCCTGCTGGAACTTCGCCTAAATCAAGGCTCAAGGTAGATGCATCTTGAGCATCACAGTAAAAAGGAGTAGTTACGCTATGTATAGCTCCTTCATTTGTTGTTAATACTACATTTGAGATATAGTATTTTAGTCTAGAAACACTATAACTGTGTCCAGCTGCTAAGGTATATTTTATTTCATCAAAGGATAAGGCCTCTGTACCAACTACATGATTTATATTCAAAGTAGTATTGCCCTTTTGAGGCTCTTTTTTACAACTGGCAATTGTTAGTGTAATTGCAATTAGTCCTAGTGATAAAAACTTAATTATATTTTTCATCTGATTATAACTTAAGGTTATTAGTTTGTACTGTCTTACAATAGGGTAGAGGGGTATTGAATAAAGACACACAAACTATTTTAATATAAATTCTTAAGCAAAAGCTTTAGCTTATGCTCTATTTGTTAGATGGTTACCCTATGTCTTTATAGGCGGGTGCAAAGTCTTGAAGACAGGATAGAAATGATAATTGAAAGAATAGTAGAAAGAACCTTTTTTGTGTGGAGGGGAGAGATAAGTAGTATTACTAACTAAAGTAATTTGCTTGATCGTTTGGAAAAATAGTGTGGGTACTTTTATTTCCTCTAATGAACATTCAAAAGGAACATTTTCAGTTGAGGAATGTTTTTTTGTGATATAAAGCACTTTTTTTAAGTGACATTTCCCTTCACATTTTAATTGTGGTTGGTTTTTGCTTTCGCAAAGTTCTTGACTGATAAAATCTTTATTTATAACATAATAAGTATAGATTAATGCTTGGTGCACGACTTGCACACTTATTATAAAAATAAATAATATGGTGATAGGTCTTTTCATCTAAAAACTACATTGCATGTTGATTTTTATTTCTAAGTTGTTTTAGAGTCAGGGCAAAAGATTCCTAGTCTTGATATTTGCTAGCAATTCGATAGGATAGAAATAGGGGCTTACAGGGGCTTAATTAACTACAAAGTTACTTGATTAAGTATATCCTTTTTGTGATGAAAATCATTTTTAATCAGGCTTTTAGTCCTTTTTTTTTTGAATAAAAAGTCGTATTATATATCTTTTGTTTTGCCTGAAAATGATAGGTTTATATTCTTTATACTACCTTGCTTAAGTAACTTTAATAACCCTAAAAATAAATATGAAAGCACAGTGTTACAATCTTAGAGATGCCTTGACTTATCCTCCTTCCACAAAGGAGTTAACTTTGTTTTTGAGCAAAGAAAAGCATTCTAGGTTGGGAGAATTGGATAAGCTGGTCAACTTAAAGAAACTTGTCTTATTGGATGATCCCACTTTCTCTAAATTGCCAACATCTATATTGAAACTACCTCAATTAACAGAGTTGCAGATTAGGAACTTGGGCATAACTTCTTTGCCAAAAGAGATTGATAAGTTAGATTTATTGGATACACTAAAAATAGAAAAAACACCAATTGAATCACTGCCTAATTCAATAGGTAAATTAGAGTTTTTAACTCATTTATACCTTACTCAAACCGAAATTGAAAAACTGCCAGATAGTATCGTTAATTGTGAAAGCCTAGAAAGAATAACGATTGTAGGTTCAAAACTAAAAACTTTACCAAAAGAAATTGGTAGTTTAAAACAGCTTAATTGTCTGACTATTAAAAATTCAAATTTAAAGACTTTACCTAAGTCTTTTGAAAAACTTAGTGGATTGCAAACCTTGGTATTAAATGCACAAGAGTTTGATAGTTTACCACAGGGGATTTGCAACTTAAAAAAGTTAACTTATTTAGATCTTTGCAGTAATGAGTTGACATCTTTGCCTAAAGACTTGAAGAAGCTAAATGTACTCAATAACCTCTATCTGAATAATAATAAGTTTTCTACTTTTCCCAAAGTGGTTTGTGAGTTACTCAAGCTTCAATCCTTGCAACTGTACAATAATCAATTGACAGAAGACTTGCCTAAAGAACTGTTTCTACTACCTAAATTAGAGAAGCTGGGAATAGGTAAGAATCAGTTTAAAAACTTTCCCTATGTTGTATTAGCTTGGTTTCAAGCTCAAAAATATAGCTATTGGACACTAAGTGTGGACAAAGAACTTCGCAATAATGTGTATTTGGGGGATATTCATAAGTTTTTGCAAAGTGCAAGTTACAAAAAGTTAGAGCCTAGATTTAGGAATGGAATTTTTGATCTTTTCATAAACGATAAAAATAGGATTACTCTGTTGAGTCAAGAGTTGTTATTGTTGGCTATTAATTTGGCCAATACTACTGTTGCTATCAGTGCATTAGATGCTTTATTACTTCGCTCAAAGGCTAAAAAACTTGAAAAAGGAAGTGAATTAGTCATACTAGGTAAGACAACTAAAGGCAAGAAAGAGCTTATTGCCTTAATGAAAGACTGTGGCTTGAAATATAGCACTAAAGTGACAGAAAATACAACGCATGTATTGCTTAGTGTGCGTTCTAATAAGGGGTTAGATAAGTTGCCTGAAATAGTTAGTTGGTCATGGATAACAGAAGCTATACTCACAGCATATTTAGACAAGGTGCAACCTTCCTTTTTAGTAGAGAAAGGTGCTGAACCTAATGTAGAAAAGGTGTCTGAATTGATTATGACTCTAAATGAAGATAATATGGCTTTGGCTCTTGAGCTTCTGGAAGGAGGGGGCGTACCCGATTCTGTGATGACAGAAATCTTTATAGTGCTTAAGCTAGCAGAGGATAAAGCATTGAAGAAAAAGGCCAAAAAGTTATTACAAAAAAAAGCTTCTCCTGCCTTAGAAAAGGTATTGCGAAATAGAGCAGCCTTCAAAAGAGCTTTGTCTTATAATGGAATGCGAGAGTTTAAGGAAGCATTAAGCTTCTATACTACTGATACTAATTTAGATTATGACAAAATAGTGTATGCTGCTTATGTGAAACACAAAATGGGTTTGGAGTTCGTTTTTAACAAAATGAAGGGAGAGTTGCGGAGCTTATTGATCAAGAAGTATATTGTTAAAAATGACGAGTTATTACTGTCTTATTCTTATTCTTTAGAGCGTTTTCCTATGGAATTAGTAGAAATTCCCACACTTAGAAAAATAAGGATATATTCGAGAAGGAGTTGGTTCAATGGGACCAAGACAGTAGAAAATAACGATTTTAAAATCCCTGAGAATATTGACAACCTAAGGCAGCTAGAAGAGTTAAGAATTTACTGGTATGTATTTGATTCCTTACCTATAGAGGCTTTGAGTCGTTTATCTAAACTAAAGGAGTTAGAGTTGATAGTAACGTCTTCTGTTGACTGGTCCATATTAAGAACAGCTCTACCTAATTGCAATTTAAACATAGGGGTTAATAAATCTTAGAAGGATGAATATTAAATCAAATTATAATCGACTTATACTCTTTTTGTGGGTATTTGGGTATTCCGTTTTTTGTAAGGCCCAAACTTCAAGATTTTCGGCTGAAGTACTTCGAGCAGATAGTACAACCTATTTGCATGCATGGGCAGGAGGTTTGAATAACCCACAATTTTCCACTATCGATTTGAATAACAATGGTCAAGAAGATTTGATTGTATTTGATCGTACTGGTGGGGTCCTTTTGCCTTTTTTGAATGGAGGAAATTCTAACACTGTTGATTATACCTATGCTCCTGAACATATATCTGATTTCCCAATTCTAGAAAAGTGGTTATTGCTTAGAGATTACAACTGTGATGGTTTGGAAGATATATTTGCTTACAATTATAATGTGAATACCGGACAGCGAGGGATACAGGTACACAAAGCGAGACGATTGGCTAATACACGTGTAACGTTTGATTTGGTCCAGGAAATATTACTTTTTTCGCAAAAGGGGCAGAGCAATACCGCCAATTTGTATGTAAGCACAATAGATTTGCCAGCTATTGACGATATAGATGGAGATGGCGATTTAGATGTGTTGACCTTCAATACAGCAGGAGGTTATGTAGAGTTGTATAGCAATCATTCACAAGAACTTGGATATAATTGTGATAGCTTAATCTATTTGTATAGAGATAACTGTTGGGGGCGTTTTTATGAGAGTGGAGCTTCTGCTACACTTGACTTGAGTTCTGCTATTGATAGTTGTTGGGGCTATACCAATTGGCAACCTGTTCGGAATCTACGTCATGCTGGTTCTAGTCTATTGACCATAGATATGGATAATGATGGAGACAAGGAGTTGATTCTAGGAGATTTGGCATTTAATAATTTAAACCTATTAACAAATGGAGGTAATAAGGATACTGCATTTATTAGTAACCAAGAGATTTATTTTCCACAAAACTCTCAACAAGTAAACATAGAGGTTTTTCCAGCAGCTTTTCATTTAGATGTCAACAATGATGGTAAAAAAGATTTGATCGCAGCACCCAATATTGATGTTTCTGCTATCAATGATAAGGTGGCTTGGTGGTATCAGAATACTCAAAATGATGCTAACCCTAGCTTTAATTTTCAGCAAAACGATTTTTTGGTAGGTAATATGATTGATGTAGGTTCTAATGCTGCACCAACTTTTGCAGATATTAATGGAGATAGCCTTATGGATCTAGTAGTAGGGAATTATGGCTATTATCAAGGAAGCGGGAATTATAAAACTCAACTAGTCTTGTTTACCAATATAGGAACTAAAACTCAGCCTAAATTTAGATTGACTAATACCAATTTAGGAAATCTGGAGCAATACAACATCAAGCGATTAATGCCAACTTTTGGAGATTTGGATGCTGACGGAGATCAAGATATACTAGTGGGGCAAATAGATGGCACCTTATTATATTTAGAGAATAAAGGAAGTGCAAGTAATCCTTCTTATACCTCTTTGGTGCCTGCATATAAGGGCATAGATGTAGGACAGCATGCTGCACCTCAGCTGATAGATGTAGATCGTGACGGAGATTTGGATTTGATTATTGGTGAAAAAAATGGGAATACCAACTATTTTGAGAATTCAGGAACTAGTACTAATCCTGCTTTTGGTAATACTCAGACAAGTTTTACCTTTGGACTTATAGATGCTAAGTTGACTGGTTTTACAGAAGGTAATTCGGTGCCTCATATTGTAGATATTGGAGGTGTTTATCATTTGCTAATGGGTAATGAACAGGGTAGTGTTTGGGCTTATAATAATATTGAAAATAATCTTTCAGGAGCGTTTACACAACTGGGAATGTTGAGTGATCTTGATGAAGGAACAGAATCAACTGTAGCTACTGCTGATTTGGATAATGATGGTGTTCTGGAAGTTGTAGTAGGGAATAAGCGAGGAGGTTTGAGCCTATTTACTATATCTAATCCATCTAGCACTAAAACTATTAAAGAGAACAGCTCTACAATGGTGAAAGTATATCCGAATCCTAGTCAATATATCATAAATATAGAGCTGTTGGATAAACAAACAACTACTATGAATCTAAGCTTGTACAATGTTTTAGGACAAGTTTTAGAGACCAAAAATCAAGTCTCTGCACAAGAGGTTTATCAAATGGATATATCAGGTTGCAAATCAGGTGTTTATTATTTGAATGTTGAGTATAATGGACAGGTTATTTCTAAGCGTTTTGTTGTATTGTAGTAACTTGTTTAGCTGTAAAAATTTAGCTTAACTAGCTATGAAAACTGCACTATATTCGATCCCTGCCTCCGCACAACTTCTGATAGAATTACTAATGTCATAGCCCCATTCATCAAATTGAGGAAACTCTGTCGTAAAATAAGAGTAGCCTGCAAATGGTTCTTCCTCTTGTTTTTCAAACAAATCCTGATATGTCCAAAAACTGCTTTCTTCTAAGTTCATTAGGTCACACAAACTGTTGCAAATTTTAGCAACCCAAACACCTGACGCAATTTTAAATTTAGTCCCATTAGCTAATGATAAATTAAAAACCTCATCAAATTTGAGGGGTACATAAACTGTCTCCATTCCAAAAGCTAATAAGTGGCGTATTTGTTCAAAGTGCCGAATAGAATCTTTAGAAACTTTCAATTTAGCAGTTTCTGTTATCAAACCACCATATTCTTCTAGCACTTGAATACTCGTAGGAAGGGTTTGTTCTAAAGCAATAAAAGTAGCAAACTTTCTCAGTCGAATTAATCTCCTGCATAGGCTACTATAAGACCCTAAACCACATCCCATTGAGTCTAAATGTTCAGACTCTTCTAATTCCTTATGTCTAGGATAATGATGCTGTTCTAAAGTCTGATTAATAAGCTCTAACTTTAGCCTAAATTTTTCTCTGTAGGCTTTGGGATATTTCTGTTCTAACAAAAAGCCCATATCTATAGTAGCACCCATTTTTTTATACTTATAGTCTCAGTATCAATTAAGAATTAGTGAGTTTTAGGTTAGTATCAATAAAGTTGTAGAGGTATTCGATCATAAAACCAAATGCCATCCAAGCAGGAGTATAGTCCAAACGAATATAACCCATGATATGCCAACCTGTAGTATAGTTCCAAGGACATTTTCCCGTAATTTGATCTAATAGGAAACCTGCTATAAATTCAACTACAAGTATAAGAACAGCATACAAAAATACACGCAATAGCACAGGATATTTTTTGACCATTCCAAATATAGGGCCTGCTATAATAGGAATAAGGGCATAGATCGGAAACATCCATACATAGGTTTTTCCTGTAAGAGAACCTAAAGGTTCTTCCCAAAGAGGTGTTTGGTTATATAGGTTGCTAAATGCTACAAAAAAGATTTCGGTGGTCATTCCTAAGCACCCAAAAAATAGAATCATAAATACTTTTTTAGACATAGTTATTTACCTTTTTTAGGTTTAGGAACATATAGGGTTTTATCATTTTCTAGTTTTCTAACTACCTTTGTATATAGAGAGTCTAATATAAATGGATCTTGATAATAGATCTCCATAGATTGTTCTATATCCTCTCCACTTACATCATGTATAAAGTAAACCTGTTGGTAATAGAATTGTGCTAAGCTGTCTTTTTTATCTCCAGGAACTATTTCTGTTAATAAGGCTTCAACCAAATGAATATCAGCAAGAATATCTGCCATTTTTTGTTGTGGAATAGCAGGAGGAGGGAGTTCAGGGTTTTTGTAACAAGAACTAAGGAGTAGAATTGTTAAAAAAGTAGCTATCAATATTTTCATGTATTCAATCTCTTGTTTTTAGAGTATATTTTTACTAGGAAGTTGTTTAGGAATGGAGTTCAAAATAAGCTTTGAGTACTGATCTGGTAACTGTCAGCTTTTTACAATTCGTTTTTAAACAACTTATAGAACAAAAGTATAGTTTTTTTAGGGTTTGGATATGTATTTTAATGCATTTAAGTTTTTTTTATAAAAAAAGCCATCCACAATGGGATGGCTCCTAAAATTATATCTGCTTTTCTTGTATTGAAAATGGCTTATTGCTTCACAAATTTTTGTACAAATTTTTCACCATCAAGCTCTATTGATAATAGATAGATACCTGCTGCAAAATTTTCGACCTCATTGATAATATGTGTCTGTTGAGGATTAGGAGTGATTATTTGACTATAAATACGTTGCCCTCTAGCATCAAAAATTTGAATGTTGGCAGTCTGTTTTTTCTTGATTTGTGTAAAACGAAGATTTAATTCATTCTTAACAGGATTAGGATAGATCTCTGTATGTGCAAATTGGCTAGAAGTCATTCCTTCTACTACTCGCATCTCTGTAAGTTCTGCCGTTCCATCAAAATCGACTTGACGAAGTCTATAATAAGAAGTACCATCAAAAGCATTATCATCTATGAATTGGTAATTGATAACATCCATTGATGTACCCATGCCATCTACCCAACCTACTACAGTGAATTCGGTTTCGGTTTCTAACATACGTTGTATTTCAAATCCTTTATTGTTTAGTTCTGATGCAGTGCTCCAGTTGAGTACTACTTCATCATTATCTTTTCGGGTAGCTGTGAATTCTACTAACTCTACAGGTAAATCTGAGTTTTGAGCAGCATTAACTACTACAAATTGACTAAAAGAGGTGATGCTAGCAGAGTTATCAAAAGTTACACTTCCACTTGTTCCTGCTGTTGCAGCATTAGCATTTGCTAGAGAGCTGCCCCAAGTAGCTCCATAGTCTATAGAGCTGCGTTTGTGTACTTGTAGGGGACTGGTTGGTTCTGGCTGAGCTGCATCAATAGCATCGATATAGGCAATATTGCTAAACTGTATATTGTTGAGTGGTGCAAATGTTTGGTTATTGCCAAAATTGCGGACTACAAAGTATTCATTATCTACATCACCTGTTACAGTACTCCAACCATTAGGTTTTTCGGTCTCTAAACGGGATACCCAAACATCTCCGTCAGGAGCCATACCTGTTCCAAAACTAATACTTGCAGGTATTTTATCATAATTAGCTATAAATGGCCCTACTGCTGGAACGATTAGTTTTTGAGAGTTTCCTCCTGCAACAGCTACTTCAGAAGCATAAGAACTTGTTTCAAATATATTGGCAGAAGTTCCATTATTGGTTCCCATAGCATCAACTACAGTGTAGTTTGAACCATCCCAAGTATCTCTATTGAATTGATAATAAGCAACCAAATCAGATTCGTTGCCTTTTAGGGTCAAATGCATTGTAGAGCGTAGTTCATCTTCCGAACGGGAAGCATTCCATACTCTTAGTTCTTCTAAATAACCATCAAACCCAAAGGTAGCATTGTTCTTTGCAGCTATTTTAGCATCAGCAGCACTCACAGTAGTTGCAGTTAGTGCATTACGTCCTATAAAAGATCCAAGAAGAACCCCATCTATATAGAACTGAACTCCAGAGGCATCTGAACTACCATCATAAGTCATAGCTATATGTTGCCATTGGTTATCAATAACACTAGCATCGGAGAATATAGCAAAATCATTAGCTGGAGCTGTATTTGCAAGTTGAAATACTAGTCTGTTGGCTTGAATATAAAAGGAATAGCCCCTTCCTGTACCATCCATTTTTTCGAAAAGAGTCATTACTGTTCCATTAGGATTAGGCTTTGCCCATGTTTCAATAGTAATAGGATCTGTTCTATCAAAAGATAAGGAGGCAGATGAAGGAATGTTAATATACTGAGGTAAAGAGTTATTGAAAAAGTACATATTTCCTCTAACATCACTAACCAAATCTGTACTTCGAGCTTGCACCATGAACTGTCCTAGCTTGTCAATATTTCTAAATGTAATCGTATTAGAAGTAATGTCACTAGCTGCACCTAAACGAATCCAATCGCCTTCTGAATTGTGGTCTCTTCGATACAAGTCATATTTTTTAACCTCTAGGCTAGTAAAGGTGTTTGCAGGGTAGGTGAATGTTAGATCCATTAAACGGGTTACTGGATTTAACTCAGAATATGTAATTGTCCACTGAATATCAGTAGGCATAATCGTGCTATTGAGACCTGTAGTTGTATTAGGCGCAAAATTTTGATAAGTGACAGTAATTTCTTCTGCTATGCTATGTTCTTTGAACTCAATATCTAGATTAGCATTGGTGAAATTTTGAATACTTGCTCCTGCAAGAGTTACGATTGATTGGCTGTTAGAGTTGCCTGAGGCATCTTGCCCTGTATTGACACCAGAGGTAGGCCATGTTTGAACACTTGTTAGTGTACCTGTATAACCATTGTTTGATTTGTCTGCTAAAGAAGTACCACTCCCTTCATTCATCTGATAATAAGCAGCTAAGCTAGCTTCGCAACCTTGAAGGTTAAGATGCATATTCTCTCTGACTTCAGTTGCTGTTCTAGTTGTATTCCAAATCCTAAATTCGTCAAGTTGGCCATTATACAATTGAGTTCCAGCAGGAGAATAACTGCCTAAACCTCTCAGGCTAGTATTACTGCCCATTATGCTACCCCCTGAATGTGTGTGTAAAGCTGTTTTATCTAATACTCCGTTGATGTACATATTAACAGTTGTTGTAGCTTGATCCCAAGTTACAGCAATATGAGTCCATTCATTTGTTGGAATGGATGCATTAGAAGTAATTGAACCTCCATCAAACCAAGTGGTTCCTGTTCCTAAGTGAAACCATAATTTATCTCCACCACCATTCCAAATATTAAGTGAATTTACAAAAGCTTTACTACATATTTCATGGTAAGTAGAACTAGCTGTACCTCTATAATAAACCCAGCCTTCAAAAGTTACATTACTAAGTCCTTCTATATTGTCACCTAAGTTTACATAATCGGTAGTGCCATTAAAATCTAAGCTATTGTCACGAACAATATCTACAGTTTCTAGGTCACGATTCAATGGGCTTCCTATATCCCCATTAACAGCTGTACGGGAATTGGCATCTGTTGTACTATTATTTTTTTGGTAGCCTAAAGAGCCTGTTACATCATTACCATTTCGGACTATACCAGGAGTAGCTTTAGAGCCAAAAATACGATTAGTATAAGTAACTTCGGTATAATGAGTTGCACGACCTTCTGTTTCGTCGTTGCTATAGGCTACACTCCAAACAGTATTGCTGCCATCTGTGATAATAATTTCGTCAGAGCCATTAGCTAAGCGCAAGCCAGCTACTTGTATTACTTGACTATTGGCACAACCGTTAAACCAGTTGGCTTCAAAATTAGATTTGTTGCGTGTAATAATGAGGTATTCACCCGCCGCTAAAAATAAATCAGTAGTAGAAATAACATTATCGTTGCTATCTTCGTCTTGAATACGCCAGTCTTTTAGGTTGACTGTTGATGCACCAAAATTATATAATTCTACAAACTCTACTCGGTTGCCAAGCAGGCTTTCATCTCCACTTGGATTACCTATCCACTCTGTGATAGCTATGTCTTCAACTGTAGCTAGTGGAGTATCATCGTATTGGGCAATGAAACCATCATCTACATTAGTTGCTAGGTTGTTTAAAAGAGTACTGCCAACTCCTGGATCAAAATCTACATTAGCGCTTTCTATGAATCCTGCCCAATATACTTTATTGTTCGCAGCATGAATTGCTAGTGCCTCTTCATCATTGGAACCTGTGGCTGTGAAGGCATTTTGATAATTACCATTAAGGTCAAATTTGCCTAAAAAGGCAGAATAAGCAGTTGCACCAGTTGCAGGGGTAAGAGTTGCAATTGCAGTATTAATATTAGTAGCATCATATATGTCTATAGTAGTACCTCTTACTCGACCCGCTACATAGACATAACTAGAGGAGACAGAGACTTCATAACCATATTCAATATTTTGGCTAGCATTACCTATTTTTGATAACCATCGGAATTCCCCTGCTGAATTGTAGGAGGCTAAGTACATATCCTCATTGTTACCAGTTGCAGGATTAAATAGGGCACTACCTATAGGATCAAAATTTGTATCACCTTCTGTCAACCCTGTAATATATACATTATTGGCTGCGTCTGTTGCTACTCCATAAGCATAATCTGTATTAGTGGTTCCTGGTTCTCCAAAAGTATGTCCCCATTGATATTCTCCATTAGTATTATATTTAACTAAGAATGCATCAGCAGAGCTAGTTGTAGTTGTTAGGGTACTGCCACTTCCTCCAATCGGATCGAAGTTAACATTAGTTCCATTGGCATCAAAACGCCCCACCCAGTAAACATCCCCGTTTCCATCAATAGCTACATCTCTAGAGTAATCACTGGAAGTATGTCCTGCTGTAACCACCCACTCATGATTTCCATCAACATCATATTTTGCTAAAAATACATCACTACCACCTGCACTATTTTTAGTGTTAGTTCCAACATCTGGATCAAAGTCAACTCCTGATCCTGCAAAGCGTCCTGCTACATAGAGACTAGTACCATCTGTGGCTAAATCATAGGCATCATTGGATGTACTCCCTGTTCCATTAGTGATAGGGAATACCCATTGGCAATTGCCATCAGTATCATATTTTGCTACAAAAATATCATCACTAGCACTACTACTTAATGTTGGGACACTTCCCCCAAGTGGATCAAAATTTACATTAGCTCCTCTAAAGGCTCCTGTAATATAAACATTCCCAGCAGGATCTACAGTAATACCATCTCCATTTGATGCACCAGAAGTAACTATATGGACAGACCAAATTAAAGTACCTGTACTATTGTATTTTAGTAATAAAATATCATCATTTGTTGCACTAGAGTTAGTTAGGTCAGTAGAGCCATCCCCATCGATATCAATATCAGTTTCAAATTGGCCAATGGCATATACATTGCCACTAGCATCAGCTGTAATATCTTTTATCCATGCAATTTCTGCATCTCCTAAAGTTGTTATGTGCCTAGCCCAATCAAAGGTTTGAGCTTGTGCAGCAATTGAAAAGGTGAGGATAGTAAAAAGCGTGTAAATAATTTTGTGCATAGTGTAGTGTGTTTAACAGTAGTTGGGTAATCGAAATAATTATAGTGTGGTTTTATGATATTTATGGGAAGACAAATACATGAAAACCCAAATTGCCTATCTTATGATAGCAATTTGTGCATCTAAAAGCGGAGAAATTTAGTTAACGGGTGGATAATGAATAACTACAGGATATAGGTTTAGTCTATATATATGAGTTATTTATATAGCAATATTAAAAATTATCTAATAGAATAGCAAACTATCGATTAGATAAAAAAATATAAACTACTAATGAATTGGTGGTTGGATGACCTTTTTGTTTATAACGTACCTGATAATGTTCTTATTGTAAGTTAAACTAGTAAATTAGGTGATGCGCAGTTTTGCTTCAGATTATTTATTAGAATTTAGCTGTGAAAGCCCCTTTTTTATGGTAAAAAAAACTAGGTTTGAGTTTCTTGATAGAAGCTCAAAAATGATTGTTACTATTGAATTTCTTCAAAAAAAAGGCGATCGAAACTTAAATAGGTTTTGAATACAACCTACTGTTGATTAGTTTTTTAAGGCTCTCTATTTGGAGCTAAACCTATTGTCGTATTTTAAACATATAGAAAAATTGTAAAATATATAATAGCCCTATGTTTTACCTTTGTTTTAAACATTAAAACAAAGGACCCATGAGAAATGTATTTGTAGTTATTTTATTGATGTTATTGCCAAGCACTTTTTTTGCTCAAAATGTTGGTATTAACACTGCTACACCACACAGCAGTGCAGGGCTAGATGTTACGGCTAGTGACAAAGGAATTTTAATCCCTAGAGTTTCGTTGACTGGAACTACTGATTTGACAACAGTTGTTAGTCCAGCCACAAGTCTATTGGTGTACAATACTGCATCTACAGCAGATGTGAAACCTGGATTTTACTATTATAATGGAACGGTTTGGGTCTTGCTACTAAATAATGCTACAGGCTGGACGGTAGAAGGAAATACAGGAACAGTATCAGGTACCAATTTTATAGGAACTACAGATGCACAGGCTGTAGATTTTAGAACCAATAATATTATAAAAGTAAGGTTGACCACCAAAGGGCAATTGGAGTTTTTGAATACAGGGAATTCTGTATTTATAGGTGAGGGAGCTGGTGCTAATGACGATCTGAGCACTAATGAAAATGTATTTATTGGTTTGAATAGTGGAGCTGGAATCATAAGTGGCTCTTCTAATATTGGGATCGGGCCTAGTGTTATGCAAAATGCTACAGGCTCTTCTAATATTGGGATTGGACGTAGCGCCTTAGAACGAAATACTACTGGAAATCAGAATATAGCCTTAGGAATTTATGCTTTACGTTTGAATACTTCAGGGCGATTTAATGCTGCTATGGGCTATTCTAGTTTAGGGGCTAATACAACGGGCTCCTATAATGTAGCTATAGGAGATGGGACGCTTTTTAGAAATAATGCAGGAAGTTCTAATACTGCTATAGGTTTTCAAAGTTTACACAGTCAAATAGGAATTGTTAATGACAATACTGCAGTAGGTACTCAGGCCCTGTATTTGAACCAGAATGGTAATAATAATACAGCACTAGGTAGTAATGCTCTATATCAGAATCAAATAGGGGATAATAATGTTGGGGTTGGGTTTGAAGCTCTTCTTTCAAATAGAGCAGATAATAATACTGCAATAGGAACACAAGCACTAAGAAGTAGTGTCACAGGACGAAAAAATACAGCGATTGGGTGTCAATCGCTCTATAGTGCTTCTTCCGCAAATTCGAATATCGCAGTCGGCTACCAAACTCTATATAATAATCAGGCAAGTGGAATTACTGCAATAGGGAATCAGGCGCTTTACAATAATACAACGGGAACAAATAATACGGCTATAGGGGATAATGTCATGTTTTATAATACAACTGGTAGTTCTAATGTAGCTATAGGTAATGGGGCAATGTTGTGGAATATATATGGTTCTCGAAATATAGCAATTGGTGATTCAGCTTTAGTTTATGGTGGTGGTACTGGAGTAGCAAGTTATGATAATATAGCTATTGGGTATAAAACATTATCACAATATATTAATGGATCATCAGTGCGGAATAGGAATACAGTTATAGGTCATGAAGCGATGGTAAGAGAAACAGGAGGGGAGAATGTAGCCATGGGTTTTTGGGCGCTAAGATCATTGCAAGGAAGGTATAGTATTAATTTGAGAAATGTTGCTATGGGGACTTTGGCTTTATCTTCTGCTTATAATGTGAAAGGGTGTATTGGAATTGGTTATCGTGCTATGGAGAATAGTTCTGGTGAGAGAAATATAGGGATTGGTTATACTGCTGCATATTCAATTGATTCTGGAGCCTACAATATTGGGCTAGGAACAGCTGCTTTAGGTATAGATACAGGTTCTTATAATATTGCTATGGGATATGGTTCTTTGGGAGCTTATTCAGGAGGTGTAAGCATAGGGTCTCATAATGTAACTATAGGAACAGGTACTTTTACACAGTTTTTGGAAGGTAATGAAAATGTTGGATTGGGAGACTCTACAGGTTATAACAATATCAATGGATCTGCCAATGTATTTTTGGGCTATTCTGCAGGTTATAATGAATTGGGAAGTAATCGTTTGTATATAGAGAATTCTAACTCTTCTGATCCTCTTATTTATGGAGAGTTTGATAATGACCTATTACGAGTCAATGGAACACTAAATATTAATAATGCTTATAGCTTGCCAATTGTAGATGGCACTTCTGGACAGACATTGACTACTGATGGAACGGGTAATGTGACGTGGGCGACTGCTGTCAATACTGCTTGGGATAGGACAGGGAATACAGGCACGGTATCGGGGACCAATTTTATAGGAACAACAGATGCACAAGCTGTAGATTTTAGAACTAATAATGTTATAAAAGCAAGATTGACAACTCAAGGTCAATTAGAGTTTTTGAATACAGGAGGCTCTGTGTTTATAGGTGAAGGAGCTGGTGCTAATGATGACTTGACTAGTAACTTAAATGTGTTTGTTGGACAGAATACAGGAAATAGCAATACAACTGGTATTCGAAACTGTGCAATTGGAGCCTCTTCGCTACATAGTAATACTACAGGAAGATATAATGTTTCAATTGGTTATGAAACTCTTTATACAAATGATCGTGGAATTAATAATAATGCAATTGGTGCTCAATCTCTTTACAACAATATTTCAGGATCTCATAATAATACTCTAGGGGCATTGACTCTAAATAGTAATACAACTGGTTCTAGTAATGTAGCAATTGGCGCTGAAGTTCTTTATAGAAATACAGAAGGGAGTTACAATACTGCATTAGGAACTTTTACACTAGTTTCGAATACTCTAGGAGATAATAATAATGCTACAGGAGCTTATGCACTTAGATACAATACAATAGGAACCCATAATAGTGCAACATCTTATTATGCACTTGAATCTAATAGAGAGGGGCATTATAATACTGCGACAGGTGCTTATTCCTTGCAAGAAAATACTATGGCAAATTTTAATACAGCCACAGGTGCTTTCTCTCTTAGGAATAATACACTAGGAATTAGTAATACAGCCAATGGAGTATATGCCCTTCATGGGAATACCATAGGAAATAACAATACAGCCCTAGGTTATTTTGCTTTTTATAATGGTACTACACGACTCAATTCTACAGCGTTAGGTTTTAATACTGCTATTTCTGCCTCCAATCAAATTCGATTGGGCAATGCTGCAGTGACAAGTATAGGAGGAGATGCCAACTGGACAAATGTATCTGATGCTCGTTTCAAGACCAATGTGCAAGAAAATGTAGTGGGGTTAGCTTTTATCAATCAGTTGCGTCCAGTTACTTATAATTTAGATATGGATGCTATTGCCACTTTCCGTAATACTCCAGATAGTTTACGATTGTTGGAAGCTGAAGCTCTAAAAGGACAAACTGTTCAAACAGGTTTTATAGCACAAGAGGTGGAAGCTGCTGCTCAGAAATTGGGTTATGATTTTAGTGGGGTAGATGCTCCTAAAAATGAAGAGGATCATTATGGATTGCGTTATGCAGAATTTACAGTACCCTTAGTGAAAGCTGTGCAAGAATTATCGGAAGAGAATGAGCAATTGAAAGCTGAAATCGTTCAATTAAAAAATATAGAAGCTAAACAAAAAGCAATGGAAGCAGAATTGACAAGCATCAAAGCTTTGTTGCAAGCTAAGTAAGTATTCTAAAATAGAAATGCCTCTTACCAAAAGGGTAGGAGGCTTTCTTTTTTTCTTTTACTAGGGGTAGAGTTTAATGTCCTCTAAATGGTTTAAATCCTCCGTCTTCAGACGGAAAAGACTTAAGTCCTTGCAAATGGTTATCTTAGCAAGATGAAAAATTACACAAAAGCAAGTCATACGATTTATCATCATAGATAGCATATAG
>JAAEPD010000574.1 GCA_024222455.1 Aureispira sp. | reverse complement strand
CTATATGCTATCTATGATGATAAATCGTATGACTTGCTTTTGTGTAATTTTTCATCTTGCTAAGATAACCATTTGCAAGGACTTAAGTCTTTTCCGTCTGAAGACGGAGGATTTAAACCATTTAGAGGACATTAAATAATATATTGGTTATCTTTTTATATTCAAACTACTTCCGCTATTTGTACTACGCCCTCTAGTACTTGTAGAACCACTTCCACTTCTTGATTGTTGTGTATTATAACGGCTTCCATTGTTACTAACTTGTGTAGATCTTCCACGTCCACTGTTTCCATTGTTATAATATCCACCTCTATCACCTCGTCCACTATTATTGTATCCAGAACCATTACGGTGTCCATCATTATGATGATTGCCATGATTACTTGTATGATGTGAACGGTGTCCATGCCCATGTCCGTGTCCATGCCCATGATGACTTGCATGATGTCCATGCCCATGATGTGTAGTATGATGTACAGTGTGCCCGTGTCCATGTCTATGTCCATGTCCACGATGTCCATGTCTGCAACCATTACTATTACAATAAGAGTTACAACGGTGAGCTGCCCAGTGACCAACTATCCAACGGTGTCCTCCACTACATCTTTCCCAATAACCAGCAACCCAATCGCAATTTGGGCGAGTTTCTACCCAACAAGCAGCAACCCAAACATAGTCACGATAATAAGAATCCCATTTCCAATGTCCTGCAATCCAAGTATATCCAGGACGAGCACAAGTAGGACGAGAAGCGCAATGAGTAGGGCGACTAGGACAATGGCTAACAATCTGAGCAGAGAGATCAGCTCCTGCCCCCAATATGAGTAGTATAAATATGCTTAATGTACTTAATAAATTTTTCATAATTGTGTAGATTTTTATCATTAACGAATGTTTTGAGTTAGAAATAGTTTGCCTGCTCACCAAGTTATATGGCAAGTACTATTGACAGTTCAGTATCAATTAAATATGTATTATATTACTGTAACAAACTAATCTTAATGGTGGGTGTAAACAAGATAGTTTTGAGTATGTATGTTCCTCTATAGAAACATCCGTGCCAAACTTTTTTTTATAGCTATAAGTTCTAAAACAAAAGACACTCAAAATAATCTCTCATCCAACAACTTTTCTATATATTCAACATACACAAAAGCCACAGAAAACATGCCAATCAACTAAAAATATAGTTAAAGTGTTTCCTGCTTCATTTTTTTAACATTTATCCGCTAGAAAATCATCCATAAATATCCTGTCTTTAGAACTTTAGAGGCCTTTGCTATTGTTAAGACAGAAATTAAACATAAAGACTAGTACCTAGATATGACTATACAAGACCTCAAAGACCAAAAACTTATAATATTTGAATGCATTAGCGGTAGCAAGGCTTATGGATTGGATCTCCCCACCTCTGATACTGATATTAAAGGAGTTTTTGTCTTACCTCAAGATATGTTCTATGGCTTAGAATATATTCCACAAGTAAGCGATGCTAGCAATGACACTGTTTATTATGAATTAGGCCGTTTTGTAGAGTTGCTCTACAAGAACAATCCTAATATACTAGAGATGCTCAACAGTCCAAGCAAAGGAATATTACACAAAGATCCATTGTTTGACTTATTACAACCTAAAATGTTCTTATCCAAACAGTGCAAAGACACCTTTGCAGGTTATGCCATGACTCAAATACGCAAGGCTAGAGGGCTAAATAAAAAAATAGTTAACCCTATTCCCAAAGAAAAAAAAACGGTTTTGCACTTTTGTTACGTTATAAAAGGACAAGGAGCTATACCACTTTTGCAATGGTTGAAAGAACAAAAATTAGAGCAACAAAACTGTGGTTTGGTTAATATCCCTCATATGCGAGATATTTATGGCCTGTATTATGATAAAAATCAAGAATATGGCTTCAAAGGAATTGTTCGCAACAAAACTGTAGACACTATCCTATTGAGCAGTATCCCAAAGGGACTAAAACCTTTAGCCACACTATCTTTTAATAAAGATGGTTACAAAAAATATTGCAAAGACTATAAGGAGTATTGGGATTGGGTAGATAAACGCAATGATGCTCGATATCAAAATACACTAAGTCATGGAAAAAACTATGATTCCAAAAACATGATGCATACTTTTAGATTGCTCTGTATGGCTGAGGAGATTTTGAGTCAACACAAAATTATTGTCCATCGTCCCAATAGAGCAGAACTTTTAGCTATTCGAGCAGGGGACTTTGAATATGATGATTTGATCAAAAAAGCAGAGTTGAAAATTCAAAATATAGAACAGCTCTACAGTTCATGTACACTGCCTGAAATATCTAACAAGACAGGAATAGAAGCCATTTTAGTAAAAATTCGTAAAAAATGGTACCTCAATAAAAATTCGCAAACATAACAAATTAAGAATATAAATATATACAACACTATAGGCCAACTATTTGTCAAACAGATCTAATTGTATTATATTTAAGAACCATATATATAATATGGTCTAACTATTATTATTTTTTCAACCTAAACAAATTCATTTTATGAAAAAAATCTTACTACTATTTAGCTTGTTTACCCTTGGAGCATTGTACAATAGTGTCCAAGCCCAAACAGGAACAACAGATGATGCTACAGCAGAAGCATTAGGAATAACGCTCACAGGAGATCCTATTCAAGATGCAGTGATCTATGATCAAGCAAAAACGCAACTAGAGCAAAACGATCCTACTAAGTATCAACAAATATTCAAGATCACTCCAAAACCAGTGACTTATATTACATTTCCAGGTTTCACACCTACAGGTAATGCCACTCAAGATGCTGCAAACTATAAGCAGGCTAAAGAAGATTTGTACAATAACAATCCTACTCTTTACCAACAGTATTTTTCAAATCAGTCAACTAAGAAACATCATATTTCTACGGCTGAATATAATACTATGCCTCTTCATAAGCAACAGCACATCGACAACAACCCTCAACTCTACCAAATGGTAGACTAACCCCATTAAAAACATTAGAACAATATTACTATGAAAAAAAATATACAACAATTCTTTATTTTATTAACCTTAATCGGGTTTAGTCAATTTGCACTAGCACAGTGTGCAAATAACAATACCAACTCCGGTTCCAATCTTACACCTTCAGGAGTGGGTAGTACAGCTACGACTACCTGTATATTTGGAGGAGAGTATGCAACTGTGAATGTAGTTGTAGGAGCTAACTACACATTTTCTACTTGTGGCAATACGGCTTTTGATACACAAATATCACTATATAATGATGCTACAGGTACTAGCGAAGGATATAATGATGATGGTTGTGGTCTACAGTCTACCATTACATGGACTGCTACATTTACAGGAGTCTTACGAGTACTTGTAGATCGCTATAATTGTAGCGATCAAGCTACATGTATGACACTCAATGTTACTTTAAATTCTATGCCTATAGTTTCTGGTACAGACTGTGCTTCTGCTATAGCAACTACTTGTGGCTCCACTGTTACAGGCAATACGGTAGGAGCTACTCCTTCGCCTGCTGGTACTTGTATCACTACAGTTGGTACAGGTGGTGCGCACTGGTACACTTTTACTGGTGATGGAAACACTTGGTCTGTAGAAACAGTAGTGCCTACAGGTACCCAATATGACACCAAAATATGGGTTTTCTCTGGTTCTTGTGCAAGTCTAACTTGTGTAACAGGAGATGATGATGGTGGTACAAGTACTTTATCCTTAGTGAACTTTGCCACAGTAGCAGGTACTACTTATTATGTTATAGTTGGAGGTTTTGGCTCTGCTGAAGGAGACTATGAAATGACGTTTACCAATGACTTGGGTTGTTCTGCTTGTACTCCTCCTGCGGCTCCTACAGGCACAGATGATTACCTTTGTAGTACAGGTACAGCCAATCTACTTTCTACTACAAGTGGTGGTACTATAGAATGGTATGATGCGGCAAGTGGTGGTAACTTTTTAGGTTCAGGAACTACTTATGCTCCTGCTGTTGCTAGCACAACTACTTACTATGTACAAGAAGTTGCAGGTGGTGGTGGTGCTCCAACAAGTATTACTACATTATTTGCCCAAAACAATGGTCAAAGTGGAATTATGTTTGACATTACAGCAATCAATGCTGTTACGATAAACTCTTTTGAAACGAACATGGGTGCTGCTGGCGATTTTGAAATTTACTACAAAGCAGGAACTCATGTAGGTTCTGAAACCAATGCTGCAGCTTGGACTCTTGTGGGAAGTGCTGCAGGTGTTGCTAATAACCCAGCTAATACAGCAACTCCAATTCCTATTGCTGTGAATACAGCTATTGCTGCAGGACAAACTGGTGCTTTCTATGTCACCTACACAACAGGAACAGACATGCTTTATACAGATGGTACTGCTGTTGGTAATGTATATACCTCTGATGCCAATATTCAAGTCAAAGAAGGTACAGGTAAAGCTTATGCTTTTGGAACAAACTATTCACCTCGTATTCTTAATGGTATTGTGCATTATACTCCAGGAACTACTTGTGCTAGCCCTCGTACTCCAGTTACTGCCAATGTTACTTTGCCTCCTACAGCGCCTGCTACGGTAGATGATAATATTTGTTTTGGTGGTGTTGGATTGCCTACAGCAAGTTCAACTTCTGGCGCAGGTACACCTGTTCTGAACTGGTACACTGCTGCAACAGGTGGTACTGCCTTTGGTACAGGGACTAGTTATACAACCCCACCTTTGACAAATAATGCAACTTATTATGTTGAAGAAGAAGGTGCTTCTGGTAGCTCAAGTTCGCTACAAACTTTATTTGCTCAAAACAATGGTCAAAGTGGAATCATGTTCGATATTACAGCAATCAATGCTGTCAACATCACTTCTTTTGAGACCAATATGGGGGCTGCTGGTGACTTCGAAATTTATTATAAAACAGGAACTCATGTAGGCTCTGAAACCAATGCAGGAGCGTGGACTCTTGTTGGCTCTGCCGCTGGTGTTACTAACAATCCAGCTAATACTGCAACCGCTATTCCTATTGCGGTGAATACAACTATTGGAGCAGGGCAAACTGGTGCATTCTATATCACCTATACAACAGGAACAGACATGCTTTATACTGATGGTACAGCCGTTGGTAATGTGTATACAGCTGATGCTAATATTCAAATAAAAGAAGGTACAGGAAAAGCTTATCCTTTTGGAACGAACTATTCACCTCGTATTCTTAATGGTATAGTCCATTATACATCTGCTAGTCCTTGCCACAGTACTCGAACGCCTGTTGATGTCAATGTTAGTATGCCAATATATGCAACTACTAATACAACAACTACAGCCAATACAACTTGTACTGTAAATGAAGCTGGAGTTGACTGGACTTATTATTACAATAGTGCAAATCCTGACGATTTACTCTTTGCGATTGCACATGATCCTACTAATTTAGGGAACAATACATTTACAGCTAATGTAGATATTACGGTAAACAATAATCCAACATCTACAGGTTATTACCTTTCGGAAGCACAACCACAACAAACAGCTCGTTTTGTAATGGGACGTTATTGGAATGTTACCTTGGCTTCAGGTGTATTAGTCGATCCTGTACGAATTCGTTTTTACTACCAACCTGGAGAAAAAACGACCATTGATAATGCAGCTACCAATTGGCAAGCAACTCATGGTGGTACTAAAAGTCCAATCTATGTATTCAAAACGGATGGAGTTCCTTTTGTGCCAGCTACCAGTATGTATCCAGCAGGTGTTTATAATTCATTAGAATTGCAAACATATACAGACAATCTAACAACTCCTAATGGAACTAATTATATACAAGTTGACGATGTAACAAGTTTCTCTGGAGGATCTATTATTGTAGGAGTAGTGCCTCCTGGAACTACACCGTCTGCACAAGAGGTTTTATTAGAAGTAGATATAACAGATTACAAAGTAGAAAAACATCAATCGTCTCAAGCTATGATTCAATGGACTTCTAGCAATGAGCGCAATATTGCTCACTACGTAATCGAACGCAGTTTGGATGGTGTTTCTTTTGAAGATATAGGCAAACAAAATGCTTCTGGTACAGATGCTGGTGATAGCTACCAGTTTGTTGACAATGCTCCTTTGTCAGGGACAAACTACTATCGTATCCGTATAGTTGATGTTGATGGGCAAATCAATTACACAACTATTGAAGCCTTAACATTTGAAGGTCAATTTGAAGATCAGGTTATCATTAAACCTAATCCATTTAGAGGCCAATTGAATGTAGAATTTATTGCTAAAGAAACTAGCCAAGTAGAAATTACTGTATTTAATACGGTTGGCGAAAAAGTTTACCAAGAAACACATAGTGTAAAAGTTGGTAAAAATGAATATCCTGTAGCTGCGGAAGAAAACTGGAGTCCAGGGGCATACATTATACAAGTCAAAAACGATGTAAATGTCACACAACGGAAGGTTATTAAACAATAAATAAACCTCCTTAGTAATCAATGTAAATAATACAAGGGATACCATTTGGGTATCCCTTTTTTTTGTCCAATCCCTTCTATATTTGAAGACTTAACTTTTATCAAAAGTTTAAATTGAATTAATTATCAAAGTACAGAAACAATAACTTGCTCTTTAGGGTATTCTAGAAAGGAGGCTATTCTAAATGCCTCTTTTTCTAGCTTTTGTAGAATGCCTTTAGACAGTGGTTTGAATGGCATCAACTCTATCAACAATCGTTTTCCCTTACGGGTATATTTCCAAGTCCCCTTTATTTGTCCAGCTATCAGAATAACAGCATCTATTACCGCTGCTTTTTTCCAAACTGATTTATAATATTGTTCTTCAATCAACCAACTTTTGTCTTTGTGTGGCAATAATAATGGATCGAACCGATACAACAATCGAGTAGGCCATTGAGCATTGCTAGGAGCATTTTTTTGCAATTCGGTAGCCATCGTATGCCAAATCCAATGAGCTTGAGCTCCATAATTCACTTCTACCAACTTATCTCCTAACGATTTAACCACCTCTCGCATCACAGTCACCTTCCCTCCTGCCCAATAGGCAAAATCATGTATAGTAGCAGGACCATAAGTCTGAAAATACTGTTGTGCTAACCACTGTTTAGCAGCCAATTCAGTTGGAGGAGTCCATTCTAGATTAGGTACCCAATGCTCTCTATGCACAAAACATCCTTGATTCCCTTTACGTTGTCCATGGCAAGCATGCCCATGAAAAACTAAGTCCATAAACAATCCTCCCCAAGAACTTGTCAAAGCCTCAGGTATTTTCAGTTTGGAATCTCTCACCAAAGCTCGATTCAATGTTTTTTCTTTTTTTAGTAACTTCACTACAGAGTCCAAAGCTTTATCAAAAGCTGCTAATTCCTTAGGATCTTTTATCTTTCGTTTCCACCAAGAAGGAGTATCGACAAAGGCCTTATGTATCGTTGGCCAATCTTGAGTAGTATATAAATGGATAGTTTTGCGTTGTCCCCAAAGTTTTACCAAAGTTTTTTGGGTATACAGCAGATCTTGAAAATCACTCAAACTAAACTCTTCTAGCCTATTCCACAGGGCAATTGCACCAGCATTAAGAATCTGTGCTTGCACGCCCAACAACTGTGTTGCACAGGCTTCGCTACTCTCAAAAGGTTGGTTTAGACCGGACTGACAAAACCGAAACCATCGTGCTTGATTCACATCAATTTTCATAAATAAAATTTAAATCCCTCAACAAAAATCAAATATACACTTAAAATTTAGCGTATAACCTTTACCTTTGCAGTTAAATTAGCGTTTAGAAAAACATATTCACAATTAAACCTTGTTTTAATTAGTTTATAATTTTATAAAATAGCATATCTTCAAATTAGCACATTAACTCATGCGTGTACTCAGTATAATAATAATACTTATCAGCTCTTTTTCTACCTTTGCTCAACGCCAAGAAGTAGATCGAGTTATCGGAATTGTCGGTAATGAAATCATCTTGCGTTCGGAAGTAGAAGCTCAATATAAAATAATGACTGCTCAAGGAGGAACTACTCCTGACGATATACGTTGCATTATCTTCGAACAATTACTTTCTAATGCTTTGATATTAGCGGAAGCTGAAAAAGATAGTGTCACGGTTACAGAAGTAGAGGTAGATGCCCAAATTGATGCTCGTATCAGTCAGATTTTGGCTTATATGGGTGGAGACCCGGACCAGTTCAAGGAATATTATAAGATGTCTCCTCAGGAGATGAAAGACTTTATGTTTGACCAAATGGAAAAGCAGCTTATTTTGCAAAAAATGCAAGGTAATGTCTTTTCTTCTATTAGTATTACCCCCAAAGAGGTCAAGAAATTTTTTAAAAATATTCCTAAAGATAGTCTTCCTTTCTTTAATTCAGAGATAGAATTGGCAGAGATCGTTATCAAACCTCAGATTAATCCAGCAGAAGATAAAAGAGCATTAGAATTAGCTCAAAAGCTGCACAAACAAATAACTGAAGATAGTGTTGACTTTGGTGAGTTAGCAGGAAAATTCTCAGCTGACCCTGGTTCTGCATCTAGAGGAGGGGTCTTGGGTGTAGTACCTAGAGGCCAATTGGTTCCAGAATACGAAGCGGTTGCTTACCAACTAGAAAAAGACGAAGTTTCGGAGATTGTAAAAACACAATATGGCTACCATATTATCCAGCTCATAGAGCGTTTGGGTAATAATATTAATACTCGTCATATACTTATCAAACCAGAAATAACAGAAGCTGATCAACAACAAGCTGTAAGCAAACTAGATAGCATACGCAAACTTATCTTACTAGATACCTTGACTTTTGATCAAGCAATTCTACGTTTTTCTGAGGATGAGTTTAGTAAAACACGTGCAGGTGCTTTGTTAAACCCTCAAACTGGTGAGCCTTATTTTGAAATGGGTGATCTTGATCCTGAGGTTTATTTTGCGGTAGTAGACTTAGAAATTGGAGAAATGTCAAAACCAATTCCTTATCAGGATCAAACAGGAGAATCTAACTATCGATTGGTAAAAATCCGCAATAAAACAGAACCTCACGTAGCTAACTTAAAAGATGATTATTCTAAGATTCAAACAGCTGCTTTGGAGGAGAAAAAAGGTCGTTTTATTCAAGAATGGGTAGACCGCAAGATTCAAGAAAACTACATCCAAATCAAACCAGGTTTAAACTTAGGCAATAGTTTTGGAGGCGAAATGACTATAGAAAGTTGTGATGTACTAAAAAAATGGTTGGAGCATAATGCGCTAAATCCTAATAAAAAACCTTAATGGCTACTATCATGATTATGATTTTAACCATTACTTAACATACCGAAATCCTTGTGCTTTGCAAGGATTTTTTTATTTTCAACACTTATCTAAATTTTAGTGTTATAGTTTAGAGTAATAATACATTTAAAAAATCAGTAGATTAACATAAATATATGCCAGATTATAAAGACGAAGTAGAAGCAGTAGACGCCTTAGCTGACTATTATCAGAAGCTAAAAAAAGAAATTGGTAAAGTCATAGTAGGCCAAGAAGATGTAGTAGAAGCTGTATTGATTTCTATGTTTTGTAATGGCCATAGTTTATTGGTAGGTGTACCAGGATTGGCAAAAACCTTATTGGTGAATACTATTTCTAGAGTATTGGATTTAGATTTCAAACGTATACAATTTACGCCAGATTTGATGCCTACAGATATTACAGGGGCGGAGATGATGGATGAGCATCGTAATTTTACATTTGCAAAAGGACCTTTGTTTACCAATATTTTATTGGCGGATGAGATCAACCGTACTCCTCCTAAAACACAGGCTGCTCTTTTGGAGGCGATGCAGGAACGTTCTGTTACTGTAGCTGGTCACCGTCATGTGCTACCTAAACCATTCTTGGTATTGGCTACACAAAACCCGATTGAGCAAGAAGGTACTTATCCTCTACCAGAGGCACAATTAGACCGTTTTATGTTCAATATCTTTTTAGATTATCCTACTTACGAACAAGAGGTTAATATCGTAAAAAGTACAACTTCGGGCACTAATGTAGAGCTGAACTCAGTAATGACAGGTGAGCAAATCATGTATTTCCAACAATTGATTCGCAAAATACCTATTGCTGACAATGTGCTAGAATATGCTGTAAAACTGACGAATAAAACACGTCCTAACTCAGCACTTTCTCCTGCTAATATCAACAACTATATATCTTGGGGTGCAGGACCTCGTGCATCACAATTTTTAGTATTAGGTGCTAAGTGTCATGCAGCTATCAAAGGAAAGTATTCTCCAGATATTGATGATGTACAAGCTATTGCCAATTATATTCTTCGTCACCGTGTGGTACGTAACTACAAGGCAGAAGCAGAGGGTATTTCTTTAGAGTCGATTATCAAAAGTTTATTCTAAATAAATAAACTTTTTATAGTTCTATAAAAATGCTTTCATCAAATAATAATTTGATGAAAGCATTTTTTTTTGTGAAGAAGCTGTTAGAAAAGATTATCCTTACTAGGATCAATAATTAAAAAAGTGTTTCAAGCTTATCAAGAGTTTGTTGTTCTTCATTCCGAATTTCATTAAGTTTAGCTTCATTTGCTTCACCAAATACTTTTCGATAATACAATTTCCTTTCTTGCATCAGGATACTTGGCATCCATTCGTATTTTTCTTGATTGAGCACCTTTATTTTAGCTCGCTCCAAAAGTTTTTTAGATTGCATGAAAAGTCCTCGTTTGAATAGTAGTTGGCTATGATATAATAATTGAGTAATTTGATTAGCTATATATTTATTTCTATGATAACTTTCTAAACCCTCCAGTATTCGTTGATATAGAGATTCTTTAATAGTACAAAATTGTTTTATACCTCTATATCCTCTCAATTTTCTTTTGATCTTAGTTTCATTATAAGTTCCTTGTTTAACTATCAGGTCAAATATCTGGACATAAATACTATTACTCTCTAGAAAAATTGATGACTGTATTTTAAAGTAACGTTTCTCAGCACTTGATAAAGACTTGATTAACTCATATAGTTTGCTAGATGTAGCCATGTTTAGTTTTCCTGTCCCTTGTTTAGTTGATAAATTTTGTAGTGTTTTTGGTAAGTTTCTGGATAAGAACTTTTTTCTAATTGACTCCTTAACCAAATTTTTTTATCAAACCCCTCTCTTTCAAATGATGGATCATCCACATTCTCTAACTGAGTTAGGAGATCTCCTATAGTTTTTTTGGAATAATTACCATTCTTCAGAAAGGTTAAAAATAACCTATACCCTAAATTTTCTAATTTGTGTTTTTGAGAAAATCGAACTGATGAACGAATTAGGGATTCTACTAAATGATCATTAGATAATTCATAATGAATAACTATGCGAAGTTCTATAGCATTATGGGCAATAATCAAATAAGCTAAATTTTTATTGTCTACTAAATAATTTAAAATTTCTAAAGATTTATCAAATTCAGATTGTCCATAGTACAAATAAGCCAATTCATACATTAATGGATATAATACTTCTTTTTTCACATACTTCATAAACTTATGAATCCCATTAATGAGTCTTTTATATACAGATGACTCTAGATTAAATATACCTACTAAGGTATAATATCTAAGTAAATGTAAATAGTATAATCTAAAATGTAAAAGCTGAATATCTCTAGTATGTTTATTCGTATTAAAAAATTTTAATTTATCTATATAGGATTTATATAACTCTGAGATGGTTGAATAAACCGGGACACAAAAATAATGT
>JAAEPD010000573.1 GCA_024222455.1 Aureispira sp. | reverse complement strand
TGGGAATTGAAAATGAAAGACCCTCTAGCCGATATTCCCCATCCACCACCTCCCAATTTCTTTGTGAGGAGGTCGTGGATGAAAAATATCTAATAAATTTAAAATCGGCTTAAATTGGTCCTGCTAATGGGGTACACCGTATTCATAACTACAGTTTTATATCTAAAAATCTCATTACTCTCCTCTTTGCACCTTAAATGCAATCAAAAAAATTACAACCCAAGCACTATTCAACTAATAAAGTTACAACCTTTAAAGATGATTTAGCTTTCTCATTTAAGATAAGTTTATTGGCTTGCCACTTTAGATTTAGATTCTAAATCCAATCTTTTCGGCAAGAACCACCAAAAGATTGTATATTTATAAAATGAAAGATACTTATGTCACATTAGCCGAACCTTGCATAGGTGAGTTGAAGGACCGAGGCAGTAAATTTATTGCCTATGGCTATACGGTACACTCAGAAGCAGAAATCAAACAACATTTAGAGACCTTAAAAAAAGAAAATTTCAAGGCTTGCCACTTTTGCTATGCCTATCGTTTGGGGCTTGATGGCAAAAAATACAGGGCGAATGATGATGGAGAACCGTCTGGGACTGCTGGCCGACCAATTTTAGGACAAATAGATAGCTTTGGATTAAGCAATGTATTGCTGGTTGTTGTTCGGTATTATGGAGGCACTAAGTTGGGTACTTCTGGACTTAAAAATGCTTATAAAGGTGCTGCTAAAGACGCCTTTGAACAAGCTAATACCATAGAAAAAATAGTAGAGAACTATTATAATATTACATTTGATTATGCTCAGACTAGCGATGTCATGAATTTCCTAAAGTCGGAAGGTTACAACATATTAGAGAGTACTTATGAAGAAAAAACTGTACTAAAAGTAGCTGTACGACTCACTGATGTTGAACTGTTCAGCAACAAAATCAAGAAAATTGATCAGGTAAAATTAGAAGAAATCGCCTAACTATGTCTTACGAACAATTGCTAGATGATGAAAACTTATTCGAAAAAGAAGAGTTTCTTAGGTTAGAACCAACCCTAAGAAATACTGTCTTTTGGAATAGAGCAGCGACCATCATACTTACTATCCTAACTGTATTTTTATTTATCGGATGGGTAGTCATGGGTCTCGCTATGCTAAATTATATTGATGATTTAGTCATTGTTTTTTTTGGTGGATTTAGCGTTTTGACTGTTGTAACAGGTTGGCTTAGTTTTCGTTTTTTCCGTACATCGCAAAGCATCCAAAGATATTTGGATACACATTCAGAGCCTAACCTTCAACGCAGCCTTGCAATGCAAGTGTTGAGTTGGCGAGCGTTTGGAATATCTATATTCTTATGGACAGTTGTAGGTGCTGGAGGGATGAGTAGTCTTATGCTGGTGTCTGTATCTCAAGAGGCCATTATGAAAGAAGAGGCTGTTATGATGGAAGAAGCTATGATGGATTCTGTAGTATTGAACACTCCTGAAACTACTATTTCAGATTCTGCTTTGATTGAGTCTTCTTCTAATCCAGAATAATTTTTTTGATTAGATTAGCTATTACAACCTAAAAAACCTTAAATAAAAATAAGAAGGACTGCTCAGATCTTGAACAGTCCTTCTTATTTTTACATGTCCCACCACATATACTTACGGTAAATAGGCATTGCTACCCCTTCTTCGCCCTCTATCATAATCTTGTAAAGTGCTCTTGAATTTGCTCTTCTGAGCTTTTTGCTTGCTCTTTTTTTGGAATAAGCACCAATGCTATAGAACTCACAAATTTTCAAGCTTCGATCTCTCTTTTTTTGTCGATCCGTAAAGTTGTAAAACTTTTTATTCTTTTTCATTTTGGCTGGTATTAGTTAAAAAATAACTAATACAGCGCTCCTTTTTTTAAGGCCATGATACCATTTGATTAAAAAATGAATTGAAGACATCAAATATATATGCTTACTATAAGCATATTTGAGCTTAAAAAATTCCCTTGCTTAAAAACTGAAATACTACCAGCTGAAGTCTGGTAGGTTACAAATTAGGACTATAGGTCCCCTGACTATTCTAAAGAATTATTATTCGAGTTATCACTTTGCTTAGAATCGTTGTGATTCTCTATATATGCTTTGATTACTTCATCAGTAAGAATATCTGGAATTCAGATG
>JAAEPD010000572.1 GCA_024222455.1 Aureispira sp. | reverse complement strand
TCAAACTTTCTTTTATAAATTCCCATTGGGAATCAGATAGTACTTCATAGTGCGTTTTCATAAGCTTTTTTGGTTTAGCCACCTCAAGTTTATGATTCTGATTCCTCTTTTTTTAATCCTTACATTTTTTTATTTATAATTTTAGACATACTCTAAATTGTTGAGCCCCACAGCATATTCTGGAGAAGCTTTTGAATAAACTTTTGCTCTGATTTCTAGAGATTCTTTATGTATATCTTCTACCTTATCATGTTGACCTATTGTTTGATACAAAATTCCAATTTGGGATAGGATTTCAGCATAATTCTTAGTCTCTTTGCCAAAGAGCTCAGCTTGCATATTTAGGGCCTTATAGAAAATAGGTTCAGATTCTTCCATCCACCCACTTCTTCGAGTGTAATAGGCCAAATAGAATATTGTTTCAATATGAATAGAGTCATTGTAGGACTCACTTAGAGCTATTTTCTTTTTTAGAAAAGGTATTTTTTCTTTACTCCAAACTTTGCTATTAACTATAGAGTCTAGTTGAGCAATTTCTATATCTATAGCATTTTGGGCAAAAATGAAGTGACTTATACTTAAACAGCAGCAAAAAAGGGTTAGTGTTTTCATAGTCATGTGTATAGAGGGTTATAAATATACCTGACCAAAGATAGTTAAAATATATATATAGGAAAGTAGATATAGGTTTTGTATATAAAAAGATAAGGTGTGAAGCTAACTTCACACCTTATCTGATGAATATTGTTATTCTAATGACTACTCTCGAGCAGCTTTGATTAGTTTTTCGGCATTGCTACCAACTACTTGCCAAGATAAACAACGGACACTTCCGCCCATAAAACATACATTGCTAGCATCTATAGGAACTACTGTGTTTGAGCTGTTTTGTTGTACTAAATCTATAGCGTTTTGGTCTGTGCTGCTCCCGAAAATAGGCATGTATATATAGTTGTGTGTCACCGTAGCATTGGTATGGATACCACAAGAAGAACCAAAGTTTTCGTCCCAAACGCTCGTATCAAATTCAGTGTCTAGTTCAATAATTTTGATGTTAGGGAAAGCTGTTTTTAGTTCATCTATTACATCTTGCCGAAAGTCCTTTTCTGTATATTTGTTGAGCGCAATGGTATTGTCATCAATAAACATGAGCATACCATCTACATGAGCTAAACCTTCTGGATCATCGTTAGGGACAATAGCAACTTCTGTAGCTCCTAAAAGCTCTTGAAGCTCCTTTTTGCCTTGAGTATAACTAAGGTTGTTGTCTTCCAAAAAACGATCAGTTACCACTATTTTACCTTTATAGTTGTCTACCAAATTGCCTCCATCTAGTATTAGCTCAGTGCCTTTGTACTGAATGTCATAACCATCAATAAACCGGTTGAACTTAGTTTGAACCCAATCTGCATCAGCCTGCTTGCCTCCTTGAGCTGCTGCTGCATATCTGAATTGTACAGGAGCATAAGGCATCACCATAGAACAATCTCGCAACCAAATATCAGCTAGCTTAGATTCTAATAGAATATCTTCTGGAAGGTGTTTTTTGAGGTATTTGTAGGTTGGTGCATCGGCTACTACTATTACATTGTCTTTGTTTAAGATACTTTTGGCGTAGGCAATATCAAAAGTGACAATTTGGTCATAGACTTCTTTATAGTACTTATTGCTGACAGATGGGGGAGCTATGACTATAAGCATTTTGTCTTCTTCTATGCTGTTGCTGTAGTTTTCCATAGGCGTTTTTTTGCAAGCAAATAAACTGAGTAGGCTGCTGATTACTAAGATTGATGCATTCATATTGTACATAATTGTGTGGGTTTTGAATGAACAAATTTTATTGATAATTCAAAACTAGATGATTCTGGAAGGTGTTGGGTAGTCCAAAATTGACAAGTTACTTTTTTGTTGTAATAATGATATGTTATATGTGTAAAAATCCCCCTAGCCCCCTTTACAAGTGGGAATGTAGTATGTAAAACAGGTTGTGTATATAAAATTCTCCCTTTTAAAGGGAGTTAGAGGGATTTTCTACAGTTGTTATACCATCCCTAATAATGCGAATAACGGGTTGAATTGAATAGTTAGATTTAGGTTTAAAGCTTTGTTTTGTAGTGAGTTAAGGATATTTTTTTTGTGCATAAATAATCAATATCTTTGTCACTCAGAGTGGAGCTAGATACCCCCGAAGAGTCTCAAACTACCACAAAATGGAAAGTATCCTAAGATTCTTCGGCAGGATCGACCTGCCTCTGAGTGACAAAAATCAAGCGTAATTGGTTGGCTGTGAGTTGATTGCGGTTATTTTTTCTTTAGTTTAACTCATTATTCGCATTAATAAGGAATATAAATATAGGTAAGATAATCCTCTGCTTTATCGGTTTGGCGATAATTGATGGCACAGTGCTCTAGAATAGGGCCTTCTGTAAATTCCTTGTCGGTTTGTTGCAAGAGCCAACCTCCAAAAATAGCGTTGTGGGTATCATCTAGCAAATCGTAGCTTCCTTGGTGCTCAAAGCATAGGTAGCGTTGAGCAGGAATTGTTTTTTTGCTGATGGGAATGGTTGTAGGTTCTTTTAGTAGATTTGGGGCATTTTCGATGCAGGCATCGTACTGGCAATATATGGCTTTGGTGATGTCTGGATCATCGTAAATAATACCATAGTGCTGGAGTTGTGGATTGGGATGACAATTGTCTAACAATAAATCCCAAGTTTGGTTGAGTTGATCGTTGTTGTAGGCGCCTCTGTAGCTGTTGTACACTACTTGTATTGCTGGTAGCTTGACTATTGTAGGTTCTAATAAAGGGAAGTTGGTATTGGGCAGTTCTGGATGGATTGTTTTTAGGATTTCTTGTAGTTTGGGGGGGGCTATGCCATAGTGTTTTTTGAATGCTTTTCGGAAGGCTTGTAGGTCTGCATAACCTACCGTTAGGGCTATGTCTGAGATGCTTTGGCTGTTGGAATAGCTCATGAGCTTGGCTGCCTTTTCTAGGCGTAGACGCTTTTGGTAGCTGCCTATAGTTTCGCCATATATGGCTTTGAATATGCGTTGGAGATTGCGGTAGGAGTAGTAGGAGAGTTGCTCTAGTTTGGGTATTTCTAAGGTTTGGTTGTACTGTGTTTGGATGTAGTCTACAATGGGGTAGAGTTGGCTTTGTTGGTTGGTGTTGGGGCGTTTTTTTATGGGCATGTTTGAGAAGATTAGTTGCGTTAACTTGCTAAACTGCTAAGGTAAACAGAATAGATTTTTTGACCTATTCTGTTTCTTATCTCCTTACTATTCCCATTGCCATTTCCATTGAAAGGTGCACCAAGGCATTTTTTGTTCTATTTTGGGCCTATTTTCTTTAGGGATAGGGGTGTGCATTAAGTTTATGTAAGATAGCTTTTTTAGGTTAGTGATTTGGCTAGGTAACTCAGTTAGTTGATTCTGGCCTAAGGAAAGATCAGTTAGGTTGATGAGGTTGCCAATTTCCTTAGGTAGTTTTGTTAGTTGATTGCCGTATAAGGAAAGACCAGTTAGGTTAGTGAGCTTGCTAATTTCCTTAGGTAGTGATGTTAGTTTGTTGCTGTATAAGTAAAGATCAGTTAAGTTGATAAGGTTGCCAATTTCCTTAGGTAGTTTTGTTAGTTGATTGCCATCCAACTCAAGCCATTTTAATTGAGTCCAGTTGCCAATCCAATTGATAGAATCAAGCATTTGATTAGATAAGTCTAGTTTTGTGATTTTGTGAAGTTGATTGACTGAGGTAGGCATAGACTCCATTTCTTTCCAGTCTACAAATAAAGAAGTTAAGTTTTGTAGATTTCCAATATTCTTAGGCAAAGTAGTTAATAGATTGCCGCGTAAGTCTAGATGAGTTAACTTGGTAAGGTTAGCAACTTCTTTGGGCAAAGTGGATAGTCGATTGATGTGTAAGTCTAGATGAGTTAACTTGGTAAGGTTAGCAACTTCTTTGGGCAGAGTGGATAGTCGATTGATGTGTAAGTCTAGATGAGTTAACTTGGTAAGGTTAGCAACTTCTTTGGGCAGAGTGGATAGTCGATTGATGTGTAAGTCTAGATGAGTTAACTTGGTAAG
>JAAEPD010000571.1 GCA_024222455.1 Aureispira sp. | reverse complement strand
TTCATCTACCTTTTCATCTAGATCGTTAATATGTTCTGTTTGCCATTGTTGTTTAAGATCGTATTCTATTCTATCTATTACAGCAGGTGGAAGTGTTTTAGCTTCTTGTATATCTGACTGTAAAGAGTAATACATACCTACAAACATAGAGGTTATAACTATTAAACTTACTACGGTTTTAAGATCTATTTTAAATTCCGTACCTTCTCCTATTTTCATAAATTCTTATACTCTTCTGTAGCATCAAAACATGGGCAAGCTTTACTAGAGAAATCTCTATGGCCATGAACCACTGCTTCTGGATACATTGCTTTTAACGTTCTTATCACTGCTGTCAAAGCTTCTTTTTGACAATCATATCTAGTATCTTTCGGGGTCTTACCATCTGCTTCCACGCCTCCGCAATAGCAAATTCCTATAGAATTCCTATTCATTCCTTTTACGTGAGCCCCGATTTTAGCTATATCTCTACCTTTGTGTATTTCTCCATATAAGTCAATGTAAAAATGATAGCCTATATCGCTCCAACCTCTACCATCAACGTGCCAACTACGTATTGTATCTACAGTATAGTTCTCACCTTCTCTAGTAGCAGAGCAATGTATAATGATTTTATTTATTTGCCTCATGATCAAGGGTTTTTTACAATTACTTTAGTTGATTCCGACTTAGGTATATTTGCAGTTGGTTTAGGTCTATAACTCTTTGCAGGTTTAAGTTTGTTTCTTTTTTCCTTTTTTGGGTCTGGGCGTAGTATAGCATAGTTTCCAACAGCTTGTACAAGAGGACTAGGTGTTTTAGCAATAAATTTATTTTTCCAATCTCCCATTATTTCTTTTTTCCTTTCTTTAATCCCCACCATTTATGGATAGTATATCCAATAGTGACAACTAATAATAGTATTTTTAACACAGGCTCCAACCAATCCATCATGCTAACGCTAAATGACAACGCATTTAAAACATATAGCTTTATGTCATTAGTCACCCTTTCTGAGCATTAAGAACAGCGTTCCCTTTATAAACTGGACCTTCCATTTTAAAATTCTTAAAAT
>JAAEPD010000570.1 GCA_024222455.1 Aureispira sp. | reverse complement strand
ATGAAGTAATCAAAGCATATATAGAGAATCACAACGATTCTAAGCAAAGTGATAACTCGAATAATATTTCTTTAGAATAGTCAGGGGACTTATAGTCCTAATTTGTAACCTACCAGACTTCAGCTGGTAGTATTTCAGTCAAATCTTTGAGTATATACCCATCTTGAGAAAAAGAACTAGGTTTTAATTGATGCTGCTTAAAGTAGGTAAACATAGGCTTATTTTTTACGCTGCTCATTATATAAGCTAGAGAGTATTAGGTATAACTCCATCTCAGGTGATAAGGCTATTAAAGTTGCTCCAAATTCACTTCGATCATATTGTTTGGCCTCAGTTACTTTTAGAGGAATTTGCATATTGGGTAATTGCAGAGTGCAAATTTCGCCATTTCGGAATGCAACTAAACCAGAGATACCAATGCAATTATGATAGTAATCTACACTTGCTGCATATACTCGTTTGGGAATACGCTTTTTGTTATAATCTAATAGCCGAATGTATTTAATCTTTTTTAAGGCTAATGTTTTATGACGTTCTGAGATGTGTTCTTTCTGAAGCAGATCAAAAAGATTGAGTTTCTTTTGAGAAAGAACAAACTTAACCTTAGAGCAACCTTCCCGAATTTCTTGAATTTCCTCTAGCTCTAGATCTATGTATAAATCTAAAATATTTAGGCGATATTGATTGGCAGGAGCGGAAATGTTAGTATAGCCTTCTATGTAGTTAGGATAAATATCAAATCTTTGAAATAACTCTTCAGAAGTATTATGTTCAGTATAGAATTTATACTCTTTTAGAATTGTGCTATTGGTATGGGTGATAGACATCATACTGTTTAAACTATTTATAATGTAAGTTAAGTATTATTTCGAATAAATTGATGTTGGGAATCGTGGGGGTTAGTTTTGCCATAAAATCACTTTGTCCAACCTGTTTAGCATTGCTAGTCTTTAGAGGAATTTGCATATTAGGTAGTTCTAGAGTATAGAGTTGCCCATTGCTAAAATGGATTAAACCATTAGCATTTATAATTTTTTTAGCAATAGAAATAGCATAAACTGTTTTAGGTATTTTCTGTTTCTCTGTATCTAAGAGTTCAAATTCCGAAAGCTGATTAGACTGGATCGAGAGATATGGTTTCTTAAAATCGAGATGAGCTTGTTGGATTAGGGGCAATATATTTAGTTGTTGATCTAAAGGATATAAGGTTATTTCAAAAATATTGCTAGGGTGCTTAATTTGGTCTTTTACAATAAGGGGAATTTCTAATTCCGCTAAATGAAAATGATATATTGTACCAATCGTTAATGCCTTTTTATTGTATGCTCTTATACGGTCAGAATACAGCCAAAAATCACTAAATAACTTTTGGATAACTTCACCTCCTTGAGTGAAGTGATAAGAAGCCAGTTGATAACTTTGAAAATGTAGAAACATGCAATTGGGGAATCTTAGGATAATAAATAAGCTAGTCTATTTAAATTAACGAAAAAGGAGAATAAAACAAAATGCACTGATGAAAGTTAGCTGTTGTACTGAGTTAAGTCATTCGTTAAGAGTTGTATAGTGTGTAGTTTTATATATACAGTATGTACAAGTTTATATAAACACCCCCATTTATGTCTGATCAGGAAACAACCCTAAAACGGGGCTTATCATTGCCCTTGCTTATTTTTTATGGAGTAGGAACAGTCTTAGGTTCTGGTGTCTATATCTTAACCGGTAAAATAGCAGGGGAGGCAGGTATGTTGGCTCCTTTTGCTTTTATGGTAGCTGCCCTAATAGCTGGTTTTACAGGGTTTTCTTATGCAGAGCTATCATCTAGGTATCCCGAAAGTGCAGGTGAGGTAACCTATGTGCGCAAAGCATTTGATACCAGATGGTTATCTACTGTTATGGGCTATATGATTATCATAACAGCTACACTCTCTACTGCTACTGTAGCTAGAGGTTTTGTTGGGTACTTTCATGTGTTTTGGGAGCTGAATTATGTTTGGATTATATTAGGCTTAAATCTAGTGTTGGGGGCAATGGCAATATGGGGCATAACCCAAGCTGCCTTACTGATTACTGTGATCACCATTGTAGAATCTTTAGGCATTGTATTTTTTATAGTAGTAGCTGGGGATAATTTAGCTGACTTGCCTGCTAGAGCAGGCGAGATGGTACCTGGTTTTGAACTAGAGGCATGGCATGGTGTAATGGGTGGGGCTTTCTTAGCATTTTTTACTTTTATAGGCTTTGAGAATTTGGTTAATGAAGCTGAAGAAGTTAAAAATCCACGAAAAAATTTACCAATTGCGATCATTTTTACGCTAATTGTACTCACTATTGTCTATATGTTGGTGTCTATGATTTCGGTCTTAGCTATGCCACCAGAACAATTGGCTGAAGCAGATGCGCCACTATCTGCTATTTTGGGCCAATACAATTCTACATATCCTATTGTTATCAGCGTTATTTGTTTGGTGGCGAGTGTCAATGGTTCTTTGGTGCAAACTGTGATGGGGAGCCGAGTACTATATGGTATGTCCAAACAAGGTTTAGCACCCAAGATTTTTTCTACAGTTAATGCCAAAACTAGAACTCCAATTTACGCTACCTTACCATTTGTCGTGCTTACAACTATTTTAGCCTTTTCGGGTAGTGTAAAAGACTTAGCATCTTATACCGATTATATAATTATCACCTTGTTTGCAGTTGTAAACTTTTCCTTATTAAAAATTAAGTGGAATCCAACAAATCAAGTAGCTGGGGCATTTAAAGTGCCAATTTGGGTGCCAATGGTAGGATTTTTGCTATGTTTGGTATTCTTAATAGTATATACTACTATAGAACTTTTATAGGACTGCTAAGACTATTTAATGCTATTGCCAAACAGCTTTTTATTAATGATAATACTGGGTTTGATCAGTATTATTGGGATTATGTTTTGCGCCAAGGTAGTGACCACTCACTTAATTGGAGTGGCGAAGCATTACACTATTTCAGAAAGTTTCGTAGGGCTTACCTTCTTATCCATCGGAACTAGTTTGCCAGAAATAGGAACTCACCTTGCAGCTAGTATGGGTATCTCTATAGGTAGATTTGACTATGAGACCACCTCTTCTATTATATTGGGGGCTAATATTGGTTCTAGTATCATTCAACAAACCTTGATTGCAGGTGTCGTAGTATTTATGTTAGGGACCATCCAGTTTACCCAAAAGTTTTTGCAAGAGAGCTATACTGCTATTATGCTATCAACACTTCTTACTCTAGCTCTTGCTTGGGATGGCACTCTTACTAGAACTGATGGTGTGGTTTTGCTCTTAGCATTTTTAGGTTATATCTTTATCTTATACAAGCGTCAACAACAAGGGCATTTGCACCATTTGCCTATTCGAGATAATACAGTATTGAAATACCCTGTAATTGTAGAGTTAGCTATAATTCTAATAAGTTTATGTTGTTTAGTAGTGTTGAGTATTTACGTACTAATGCTGACTCAGCAGGCTGTCGTCTCTACAGGATTAAGTGCCTCTTTAATCGGAGTAGTTAGTTTAGGAGTAATCACTGCATTGCCCTCATTGTTAGTAACATTGCAAGGACTCAAAAAAGATGCTACAGGTCTTGCTTTAGGAGTGTTGATTGGTAGTAATATAGTTAATCCTCTATTAGCTATTGGAATAGGGGCAGGTATCTCAGAGTTTTATGTACCCTTACCTTTAATCCATTGGGATTTGCCTATCCAAATGATTACAGCTGCTTTACTACTTTGGTGGATTATGTTTAACAAACGAAGATTAGGACGCAAAGGAGCTATATTTTTAATGGCGTTATATTTTGCCTATTTATTCGGTCGGGTTTGGATCTTTGTGGTGGATTAAGAGATGCCTATATAGGAAAAGAAGGATAAAGAGTCTGTGTAGCTAACCTTGTCTAAATCTATAGATTATGGAAGAAACAGGTTGTCAACGTCAGGGCAAACGCATCTAAATAAGAGAAAAAAAAGATTTAGTATCTTGATGTTCAAAAGATGGAACCAAACTACTTATCTAAGGTATTAGAGTATTTTTCAAAGGTAAAAGATTTTAGAGTTGAACGAACAAAGTATTAT
>JAAEPD010000569.1 GCA_024222455.1 Aureispira sp. | reverse complement strand
TGAAAAAACGACGGATAGTTCGGAAGCTTGGATTCTTTGGGCTAATTGCCAAATTTTATTAAACCGTTTTTAAACTTTACTTGCTTTAATTTTTAAACATGTTCTAAGATACTTTAGTTAAGAACTAACAGAAAATGGGTAGATCACCTTTGATCTACCCATTTATATTACAATATCTATTTCAGATACTTATGATTAGTTTTCCTATTAGAATTTAACAACTCTTTCATTCAATCGAGTTCCATCCTCTAACTGTAAATTGAGCAAGTAAATACCATTGGCCAAGCGGCTCATATCCAATTGGATGGTTTGTCCTTCTTGAATATCTAATACTTCTTGTTGGATAGTCTGTCCTGCAGTATTTAACAACTGTAAATGAACAGTTTCTTGAATACCCCCCAAACGGATATTCATGATATCCTGCACTGGATTAGGATAAACAGTCATGTTGATTGCTGTAGTTACTTCCTCTAAAGAACTCATTTCTAGTTCTTCTTCAGTAGTTTCGATAGCTTGCTCCTCTTCTGTACTTGTATTTTCATCTACGGTAGTCGGATTGTTGTTGGCCATAGTTTTAGCACTGCTGATAGCATCTTCATAACAACCCATTTCTACTGTTGCACCTGTTTGACGAGTAGTATGTGCTAAGTCTAGAGTATAACCTCCTGTTAGGTAAGCATTAGACCCAGCAGCAACTGCAGGAGAAGCTCCTTGTAGTTTGTAATCATCATTCGCAGCATCCACAAACATAGGATCCATTGCTAATTGGTTGTTACCCCCATCAGTTGTACCTGTTGGCAACCCAGTGCCATAGATATTGCTGTAGCGTATAGTAGCTTCATTGGCATAATTAACAATAGGATTAACATCCCAAAGAATACTGTTTTGGATCGTAATGTTTGCTCCACCATTCCCATTATGAATAGAAATACCTGTATTATCGGAGAAAGTACAGTTGGTAATTACAGAACTATTACTTCCTCCAGAGTAGGTTCCATTATCAATAGCAGCACCTTCTGTACTACTATTCTCATAAAACAAACAACCTGTAATAGTTGCATTAACGACACCACCATAATTAGCCATATTCGAAATACCTCCACCATAAGTTCCCATATTCCAACGGAAAATACAGTTTTGAATGGTTGGGCTTGAATTACCTGAATTCATTCCATTGTTAGAAATTCCTCCTCCACGATTGTATGGATATGTTGTTCCATTGGCATTTCCATTTTCGATGATTAAACCATCTAAAATAGTTGCTGCACTCACATCTTTCAGACGAATTACATTGTAACTATTGTCACTAGGATTACCTTGTGCTCCTAAATCTCCACTCAATATAGTTGGATTGGCTGTCCAATCACGTTGACTAAGTTGCGTTTCTCCACCTGCAAATCCACCATAAACTTTCACACCATTCGCTATTTGAAAAGTCATGGTACGATCTGCTCCTGGTGTTACCTTGTAGGTTCCGCCAGTAACCCAAATACTAGCCCCTGAAGTTGCTGCATTAACCGCTAAGTTCAAAGAAGTATAAGCATTTGCCCAAGAACTACCATCGTTAGCTCCTGACGCAAACGGGTTAACATAAATAATGGCTAAACTTGCTGCTCTTTCGATAGCTCCTAAATCTACTGTACCATTTACAGTTCTTGTTCCATTAGCTATATCTGAAGTATAGCTTCCTGGTAATAAAGCATTAGAACCTTTATCTATTGCTGGAGAGAAGGCTTTTAAGCTATAATCATCGCTAGCTGCATGTACAAACTCTGGATTAACAGCGAACAAGTTATTGCCTCCATTGATTGTTTTAGCTGGTAAAGCACCACTTTTTAATAGGCAATACTGCACCGTTGCTTCATTACCATAATTGTATAAAGGTGCACCATTATCCCAAATAATACTGTTTTGTACCGTGATGGTCGCACCACCATTCGCATTATGAATAGATGTTCCTACATTATCTGCAAAGGTACAACTACTGATCACAGAATTATTTGTTCCACTTTGGTAAGTACCATTACTAATAGCAGATCCTGAAGTACTGGTATTTTCATAAAACAAACAACCAGTAATAGTGACATCTGTTGCACCACTATAGTTAGACATATTAGAAATAGCACCTCCAAAGGTTCCTTCATTCCAACGGAAAGTACAGTTTTGGATAGTAGGGCTAGAATTACCTGAATTCATACCATTGTTAGAGATACCTCCTCCACGATTGTACGGATATGGAGATCCATTTGCATTACCATCTTGGATGATCAAACCATCTAAAATCGTTGTACTAGAAGCATTTTGTAAACGGATGACATTGTAACTGTTATCACTATTGTCACCTTGTGTTCCAATATCGCCACTCAAAATAGTTGGATTGGCTGCCCAATCTCTTTGACTAAGCATGGTTTCTGTTCCTGCAAAACCACCATAGACTTCCACATTGCTTCTGATTGAAAATGTTGCTGTACGGTCTGTCGCACTAGCTTGGTAAGTTCCTGCAGCAATCCAAATTTTATCACTAGATAAAGCCACATCAGTAGCTGTTTTTAAGCTAGTATAAGCATTGGTCCAAGAAGTACCATCATTAGCACCTGTTGCAGAATGACTTACATAAATTCTTCGTGTACCACTTCCTTGTACATCAAAGTTGTAAGGATTTTCATCCGCATCATCATTCGTTATACTAATCGTTGCGGTACGCAATCCACCTGCACTTGGGTTAAACTCTACAAGAAAGGTAGTTGTTCCACCTGCTGCTGTTACTGGACTAGTTGCTTGTTGTGTCACTATAAAATCTGATGGATTTGTACCACTTACGGCTACAACAGGAGCGCCTCCTAAGGTTAAATCTCCATTACCTGTATTTTCAATCGTAAAAGTATGACTTATCGATCCTGTAACAATATCTGCTGAACCAAAATCGGTGTCATCTGATGTAGATGGTGTAATGTCGTTATCAGCAATAGACTGTCCACTACCTTGCACATCCATTTCTGGACTAGCAGTACCTGTCCCTTGTATATCAAAGTTGTATGGATTTTCATCTGTATCATCATTGGCTATGCTAATAGTAGCCGATCTTAAACCTACAGCACTAGGATCAAACTGCACAATAAAAGTAGTTGTCCCTCCACCAGAAGTTACAGGGCTAGTTGCTTGCTGCGTCACTGTAAAGTCTGAAGCATGTGTACCACTTACTGCCACAACTGGGCCTCCACTCAAGCTTAAGTCAGCATTACCTGTATTTTCAATGGTAAAAGTATGTGTTGTTGAACCTGTTGTAATGTCTAAAGAACCAAATTCAGTATCATCTGTTGCAGATGGTGTAATATCATTGTCAGCTATAGATTGACCATTTCCTTGTACATCCATCTCTGGACTTGCTACTAATATAGAAAAAGTACATCCAGAAGGTAAGGTATAAGCTACATCGCTTTTCCCATCCCAATTATCTCTATTGTTAATTGCTGAACGTATAGTAGCTAAATCAGCTGCATTGGTAACACCAGTACAATTAAATTTCCAATTATCTTCTTCTGTATAAGGCGCTGCTGTACCTTTTACTAACATAACAGCATTTACTCCATTGGTTAGACCTGGAGGAATTCCACTTAAAGTGCTAGAGGTAGGACTACTGTTGTTATCATCCCAAGTAGCTAACTGACTCAAAGGAGCACTTCCATAAGAATTAATATGAACACCTGCAATAAATGTTGGAGATCCTTCTGAGCCTTGAAAAGCTAAAATTTGATCGCCTGCACTACTAAAAGACATATTTGTACTATAGCCTGTAGTTAGAGTTCCTACTGTTGTACTAAGAGCAGAAGGATCAACCGTAATTTCTGTAAATTGGGCTACAGCAGTAGTTGCTTCCCATACATTAATTCCTTCTGAATTCGAGCGAAAAGTACCTGCGGTAGAGTTCCATCCTAAATCAGTGAAAATAATTTTGTCTCCCATTGCTATTCCACCTGGTTTCAAAACTACGAATGAAAAATCATCAGGAGTATCAGCATTAAAACCTGTAAATGCAATATCCCCAGCAGCTAAAGTAACTGGAGTTGTTACAGGTACTTGAATTAGGTAAGTAGACCCAGAATAAGGTACTGAACACATTCCTGCTGAAGCACCTGTTACATTATCAAAATTCAAACGAAGTGTACCTGTTCCTGTACCTCTATCAGCTGTAACTGTCCAAGTAGTTGCTGAGTTTTGCACTACATTAGTTACTGTAGCTCCTGATACACCACCAGCCTGTGTTAATGTAAAATTAGATGTTGTTAGATTATTCATAGTCCCACTAAATACAACTGTATAGTTAACCGTCTGATTCAATGTAGGGCTTGCATCTGCATTAGTAATACTACTCATAGAAACTATTGGATAAGAGCTAGCTCCTGACATGGTTGGTATAAAACAACCAAAAGTTGATTGCCAACAATCTTGCGGAGGAGTTGGAGTATTTAAGTCATTGTACCACACTGCAAGAAAGGACCCACCCACACTTACATCTCGACCTTCTACATTCCATCGAGAACCTGTCCAATAAATTCTTAAATTGGCGCCTTTATAATAAGCTGGTTTTCCGTTCATAGAACCACTTTGAGTATAAGTTCCACTATTAGGTAAAGGATTAGTACAATTATCTGGAGATACAGATAATACTACTTGGCCTGTAGTATTTGTACTAAAATATAGGAACAACATGATTCCCATAATTAGCGTTTTTTTGAAAAAAGAGTACATAATTAGAGTTTTTTTTGAAAAAATTTAAATTAAAGTTACTACACAAAAATTTCTCTTTAAAGGCTTGTTTGCACACTCAACTCCTAAACTTGTTCTATTTAGGTATAGGTCAAGAATACTACACAAAGAATATCTTAATATTTAATTATCTGTTTATTTAGTTTTGTTCCACTTTTCAGCTGTAGTGTCAGGAAATAAAGTCCTACATTCAAGTTGGTCATATCCAATTCTATCTTTGGATTGGAGGAGTTATCATCTATTTCTTGTTGGTAAATAGTTTGTCCTATTGCATTACTTAACTGCATGTTAGTTGATTCCTTAATATTTTGGAATTGAACAATTAGTTTATCGCTTACAGGATTAGGATACACTAGAATATTAGGTTCTTTTACGTTTATTGTCTCTATAGATGTAGGATTAGGGATAGTGTAAGTAGAACCAGCCATAGGAAGAGGACAGCTATTGGCAGAAGCATTGTCCACATTTTCTAAATTTAGGGTAAGGAAACCATCTCCAGTTCCTCTATCTGCCGTAATTGTCCAAGTGGTATCTGTATTTTGAACTACGTTTGTAATTGTTGCCCCACTAACGTTGCCATTCTCTGTTAGGGAGAAGTTAGAACTTGTCAAACCATCCATTCGCCCAGTGAAGGTGACTGAAATACTACCAGCTGAAGTCTGGTAGGTTACAAATTAGGACTATAAGTCCCCTGACTATTCTAAAGAAATATTATTCGAGTTATCACTTTGCTTAGAATCGTTGTGATTCTCTATATATGCTTTGATTACTTCAT
>JAAEPD010000568.1 GCA_024222455.1 Aureispira sp. | reverse complement strand
ATGAAGTAATCAAAGCATATATAGAGAATCACAACGATTCTAAGCAAAGTGATAACTCGAATAATATTTCTTTAGAATAGTCAGGGGACTTATAGTCCTAATTTTTAACCTACCAGACTTCAGCTGGTAGTATTTCAGTAAAGATCTTATATTTATCTCTTAATAAAAGATATTAGCCATGAACAATAATAACCGATTTCGATTTGATGAGCAGGATTTGAATAGGATAACTTTTGAGCACGAACTAAATGCTCAAAATATATCATTTAGGGTAGAAGAACATATAGATAGCCATGCTATAGATAGTAGAGGATCTAATGGGCCTCAGTTTATTTATATTGTTGCGGAAAAAGATTTTCCTGCTGCCTACAAAGTGTTTGATAAAATAGCTGAAGAAAGTGATTTTCTAGAAACTAGAATGCCTGCTATGTGGGCATATATTGGATTGTTTTTGATTGTAGTACTCTTCATTTGGGGTATTAGGTTTATGTAAACTCTGTAGAATTTTTTATGAAAACAAAGACTAAAGTCAAGATCAAAAAACTAAAAAAAGAAACCAATACTCTAAGGTTTATAGAGGCAATCCCTTATGTATCAACCTCACTTCTTATAGCTGTTGTGTGTTTAACTGGTTTATTTATTTGGGGATTATTTGCTGTGGAGAATACAATATATAATATCTTAATAAAATTGATGTTTGTATTATTGATGGGCATGTTTTGGATTGATATTTATTGGCAATGGTCGCAGTCTGGTAAGAAAATGGGTGTTTGGATAGATGATGAAAAATTGAGATACAATACACAATGGGGAAATGTAGAGATTACTTGGGATCAAATTCAAAAAGCAAGTATTTCTTCTTCAACTCTAGGAGAGAAAGTAGTTATTTTGGATGTAAAGGATAAAAAAAAGATCTTTAAACAAGTTAGTTTTGTAACGAAACTAGCATTTTACGTTAGTATGTGGTACAACAGTAGTTTCTTTGCTTTAGGAATGAAGCATTTGAATATAGAAGAATCTGAATTCTTGGCATTGCTAAACAAAAAATTAGAGCATAAAAAAGATGAGTATACAAAGTGATCTAAAGCTACCTCCCTCCAAAGATATTATCTGGTCAGCAACACCCCAACCTGGTTTTAGTATAACAATGCTAGAAAATAGAGCACAGTTTGAGACTATAACATGGGGTGCAGGAATGTTCCCTTTTGTGGTAGTAGCTGTAGCTGCTAATGCTATCTTATTTTTTATGAATGGAATGATCTGGACAATGATCTTAGTTATTCTAATAGGCATTGCTATTATTGTACGCCCTGAATTCAAAAAAGCAGAAAGAAAGAAACATACAGCATATAATGTAACAGAACAAGGTGTGTTTTTTAAACTTTGGAGAGATGGCCAAGAAGTGATAAAGTTAGTTCCATATTCAATCATTGAAAAAGTGCATCTAGAAGTTTTTAAAACAGGTAAAGGAAATATTTCTTTATTTATTAAAGGTGAAGAACCTGGATTTACTACCTATGATTTTGGTGCTTGTAAGGCTTTGTTTCATCCTACTTTAATTATGGTAGATGATGCTAGAACCTTAACTAATCTTTTGAGAGAAAGAGTGAAAAAAAATAGAAAATAAAATATACCTATATTGTATATGTAAAGGGTGCTCTATTGTAGAGTACCCTTTTTTTTGGGTCGTTGCGGCCAAATATAATTATGAATAGAACATTTTTGCTAAAAAATATTTGGGATGATGACAGTTCTATGGCATAAAAAAAGTTTGAAATTTACTATTTTACATTTTTAATTTCTTTCTTAAAAGGAAAGTTTGGACAAAAAAAACTCCAAATAATTAATAATTATAAAACTGCTATACTATTTAAATGCTCCTACTTATGCAGAAAAAAATTACACTCGTTTTAGGAATGCTCTTTGGAGCATTATTTTTAGGGAATAACAGTCTAACAGCACAAAACAACGAAAAGGAATTGTGGACAACTATTGAGGAGTCTCAAATTCCAGAAGTTGGCAAACGTTATATTATTCCTTCAGCTTATCAAGTCATGAAATTAGATGTGAAAAAGCTGCGAGAAAAGCTGGCTGATGCACCTATGATCAGAACTCCAGAGGTGAAAACTAAAACGGTTTACATTACACTACCTTGGGCAGATGGAACTTTCAAAACTTTTGACATTGTCGAAAGTCCAGTAATGGAGGAAGGTTTAGCTCAAAAATTTCCAGAAATCAAAACTTATGCAGGTTCAGATATTAATGACCCTGGCAAATACATACGCTTCGATGTCACTCCTCAAGGCTTTCACGCTATGGTCCTAACATCAGGAGAAGGAACTGTATTTATTGATCCTTACAGCTTTGGAGGAGGAGATATTGATCACTATATTATATATTATAAGTCAGATTTTAAACCTATTGCAGGCAAAGAAATGATTTGTGGGGTAGAAGGAAGTACTATTGGTACAGACGATTTTAAACCCAAAGGAAATAGAGGTGGAGTACGGTTTGGTTCTTGCGAATTACGTACTTATCGTTTGGCTTTAGCAGCTACAGGAGAGTACACACAATACCATGGAGGAACAGTTGCTGGAGCTCTAGCTGCTCAAGTTACTACCATGAATCGAGTGAATGGAGTTTACAATAGAGATTTAGCTATTCACATGAATATTATAGCTAACAATAACAATATTATTTATACTAACGGAGGTAGTGATCCTTATTCTAATAATAACGGTGGTGCAATGTTAGGTGAAAACCAAACTACTGTAGATAATCAGATAGGTTCTGCCAATTACGATATAGGACACGTATTCAGTACTGGTGGTGGTGGTGTCGCTTACTTGCAAAGTCCTTGCAATAATAGCTTAAAAGCAGGAGGTGTTACAGGAAGCCCTAATCCAGTAGGAGACCCTTTTGATATTGACTATGTATGTCATGAAATGGGACATCAATTTGGAGGTAATCATACCTTTCATGCAACTTCTGGTTCTTGTGGTGGAGGTAATAGAAACATAGGAACTGCTTTTGAACCAGGTAGTGGAACTACTATTCAGGCCTATGCTGGTATTTGTAGCCCACTTAATGTTCAAAATAATAGTGATGCCTATTTTCATGGAATCTCTCTTCAAGAAATGGGCAATTTTATTATTGGAGCAGGAAATGCATGTGCAGTTCGTACAGCATTACCCAATACAGCACCAACCGTTACAGGTACTAATGGAAATGTAACAATTCCAAGAAGCACACCTTTTAGATTAACGGCAACAGCAACAGATCCAGATGCCAATACGCTTACTTATTGTTGGGAGCAAATGAATGGCGACAATTCTACGCAACCTCCTGTTGCTAATGCTACAGGTGGACCAAACTTTAGATCATTTGATCCTACCACTAGTCCTACAAGATATTTCCCAAACTTAGCAGATATTTTAGCCAACAATAGCCCAACTTGGGAAGTGTTGCCTAGCGTATCTAGAACTATGAATTTCCGTGTTTCTGTTCGGGATAACAATACTGCAGGTGGTGGTGGTTGTACAGATCATGAAGATGTTACCGTTACTATCGATGGCGGTTCTGGACCATTTATCGTAAATAATCCTACCAATACAGGTATTACTTGGGCAGGCAATTCTTCTCAAACAGTAACTTGGGCAGTAGCAGGCACAGATGGAGCACCTGTTTCTTGTGCTAATGTAGATATATTACTTTCTACAGATGGAGGTTTAACCTATCCAACTGTCTTGCTAGCCAACACACCTAATGATGGTAGTCAATCCATTATTGTACCCAATACAGCTTCAACTACAGCAAGAGTAATGGTTGTTTGTTCTACATCACCATTTTTTGATGTGTCCAACAACAATTTTACCATTACAGCAGTAGCCAACGATTATACACTTAATCCTACACCAACCTCAGTGAGCACTTGTCAACCAACTAGTGCAGCATATACTATTAATACAAGTATTGTAGGAACATATAGTGATCCTATTACTTTATCAACAACTGGTCTTCCTGCAGGAGCAACTGCTTCTTTTGGTACTAACCCAGTTACTCCAGGTAATAGTACTACATTAACTATCGGAAACATAGGAGCCGTTACTCCAGGTACATACAATTTTACCCTTGTAGGAAACAGTACTTCAGGTACTAAAAACGAAATATTAACACTCACAGTCAGTACACCAGCTTCTGCAGCCACCCTAACTACACCAACTAATGCAGCAACAGGAGTTTCTGTTCCTACAGCCTTTGCTTGGAATGGAGGTGGTACTTCTGGAGAAACTTATGATATAGACATTGCTACAGATGCAGGATTTTCTGCTATTGTAGACAATGCAACAGGTTTATCTACCACTAGTTACAACAGTAGCTCACTCAACGGAGCAACAACCTATTATTGGAGAGTACGTGTCAATAATGGTTGTGGAGCCACAGCCTATTCTACAACATTCTCTTTTACAACTAGCAATTGTGGTACTTATATGAGTACCGATGTGACTAAAATCATATCAGCATCAGGGACACCTGTAGTGACTTCTACTTTATCAGTACCTGCTACAGGAACCATTACAGATATTAATGTAGTTGGTCTAACAGGTACACATACTTATGTTAGTGATTTAACCATTGATCTAGAAAGTCCTGCTGCTACACAAGTAGTTTTATGGTCAGCATTATGTACCAACAATGATGATTTTGATGTAAGTCTCGACGATGGAGCAGCAACAGCTCTACCTTGTCCGTTGACAGGAGGAGGAACACATCAGCCTGTAGGAACTTTGGGCGATTATAATGGCCAAAACCCTAATGGTACTTGGACACTTACCATAGTAGATGCAGCCAATGATGATGGAGGTGAACTCTTAACATGGGGCTTAGAGGTTTGTACAACACCTCCAAGTGATTATAGTATAGATGTAGTGCCAAATTCTCTTACAGTTTGTCAACCAAATGATGCTGTATATAATGCTAATACTACTTCTATAGGTGGCTATTCAGATCCTATAACTTTTTCTGTAGCAGGTGTGCCAGCAGGAGCAACCGCAGCATTTGCTACAAATCCAGTTACACCAGGAAGTGGAACAACACTGACTATTAGTAACACAGGTTTAGCAACACCAGGCAACTACAATCTTACTGTAACAAGTAATAGTACTGCTGGAGTCAAAAATGAAGTCGTTTCTTTAGAAATTATAACAATACCTAGCACTATAGTACTAACCACACCAACAAATGCTGCAACAGTCGTTTCTTTACCTGTGGCTTTTGCTTGGAACAGTGGTGGTACAACAGGAGAAACATATGATATAGACATAGCCACAGATGCAGGCTTTGCTTCTATTGTAGATAATGCTACAGGTTTAGCAACTACTAGCTATAATAGTACTGCACTAGCAACTAATACTACCTATTATTGGAGAGTGCGAGCAACCAACAGCTGTGGAACAACAACTTATTCTTCTACTTTCTCCTTTACTACAGATGGTTGTAATACTTATGCAAGTACAGATATTACCAAAATTATATCTCCATCAGGTACACCAACCGTTACTTCTACATTAACTATTCCTGCCACAGGAAGCATTACAGATGTTAATGTAGTTAACCTAACAGGTACACATACTTATGTTGAAGATTTAACAGTGACCTTAGCCAGTCCTAGTGCTACTAATGTAACTCTTTGGGCTAACATCTGTGGTAATAATGATGATTTTGATCTCAATTTAAATGATGCAGGACCAACTACTTTGCCTTGCCCATTAACAACAGGAGGTGGAACATATCAACCACAAGGAACTTTAGCCAATTACAATGGAGAAAATCCTAATGGAACATGGACATTAACCATTGTAGATGGAGCAGATCAAGATGGAGGAGAGCTCTTAACTTGGGGCTTAGAAGTTTGTGCAGCTACCATAAGTGATTATGATATAGATGTAGTACCAAATTCCCTTTCTGTTTGTCAACCTAATGATGCAATATACAATGCTAATACTACCTCGATAGGTGGCTATTCAGATCCTATAACATTTTCTGTTACAGGTGTGCCAGCAGGTGCAACCGCAGCATTTGCTACAAATCCAGTTACACCAGGAAGTGGAACAACACTGACTATTAGTAATACAGGTTTAGCAACACCAGGCAACTATAATCTTACGGTAACAAGTAATAGTACTGCTGGAGTCAAAAATGAAGTTGTAGCTTTAGAAATATTAGGAATACCTAATACTATAGTGTTAACTACACCAACCAATGCAGCAACAGGAGTTATGTTACCTGTTTCTTTTGCTTGGAATAATGGAGGTACAACTGGTGAAACTTATGATATAGATATAGCTACAGATGCAGGCTTTGCTTCTATTGTAGATAATGCAACAGGTTTAGCAACGACTAGTTACAATAGCACAACATTACTACCTAATACTACTTATCATTGGAGAGTAAGAGGAACTAATAGTTGTGGAACAACAACTTATTCTTCTACTTTCTCCTTTACTACAGATGGATGTGCTACCTATATGAGTACTGATGTGACAAAGATTATATCTGCATCAGGTACACCAACCGTTACTTCTACATTAACTATTCCTGCTACAGGAGCAATAACAGATGTTAATGTAGTTAACCTAACAGGTACACACGAATATGTTAGTGATTTGATCTTTAGCCTAGAAAGTCCTATTACTACAACAGTTTCGCTTTGGGACTCTTTGTGTACAAGTGATACTGATTTTGATGTTAATTTAGATGATGGTGCTGCAACCGCTTTACCATGTCCACTAACAGGAGGAGGAACTCATAGACCTCAAGGAACATTAGGTGATTATAACGGTCAAAATCCTAATGGAATATGGACCTTAAGTGTAAGAGATATTTATAATACTGATGGTGGTGAATTATTAACGTGGGGCTTAGAAGTTTGTGTAACAGATCCAGCTCCAGAGATGGATGTAGCCGGAAACGGAACATCGATCACAGATGCTGATGCAACCCCATCAGCAACAGATGATACCGACTTTGGCAATGCCTTAGTCGCAGGCGGAACAGTAAGTCATACGTTCACCATAAGTAATAGTGGAACAGCGGACTTAGCCTTAACCGGTGGACCAATCGTAGTAATTGGCGGTACTCATGCAGCCGACTTTACAGTTACGCAGCAAGCAACAAGTCCAGTAACATTAGGAGGAGGCACAACAACCTTTATGATAGAGTTTGATCCAAGTGCAACAGGTTTGCGTACTGCAACAGTAAGTATAGCGAATGACGAGGCAGATGAAAATCCATACAACTTCTCGATACAAGGAAATGGAACAGTACCATT
>JAAEPD010000567.1 GCA_024222455.1 Aureispira sp. | reverse complement strand
TAAAACTATTAAATGACTTTTCCGAAGTTTTCAATTAGAATCCTCCCCTTTTACTTCTATAGTAGTTTCTGTGCTAAATGGATTTGGTTGTACTTGTACATCAATAGTTTGAGAAATTAATTCTTCTTGACTGGTTATAACTCCTGTAATATCTGTAGGCAAACAATTATCACAAATAGTATGGAAAACAGTATTCGTGATTACAGGTACATTGTAATCAAAATAAATAGCGGCCTTATTTTCTATACGAATGCCATTAGGAAGATTGGGTTGTTGTTTAATTTTGTATTTAATAAAACCATGTGAAGCTGCTTCATTGACATTACTATCAGGCAAATATATTTGATCAAAATTGACTCGAAGTACCTTTTCTCCAGTTGAATTAGCTGGCATCAACTCCCATGTATAGGGATGACTAGAAGCTCCCATTTCTAAACTGCCCACATCTAAGTTGGGTGATAAGGTGTCCAATATATTTATAAATATAGCAGTGTCTGTGCCTGTATTTTGGAAACGCACCTTGTACTCTAAAGGTAGATTGGGCAAAATATGGTGCTCAACTCCATAGCCTATAGGCATTGCCTGTTTATCATTCGGATCATAGCTACCTCTGTTGGCTTGGCAATCTGTAGCTATAAATACCTGGTGATGATGGGGATTAAATATCAACTCATAACTAGCAGCATTAGGGTGACAACTAACAGGACTAGATACGGTATAATAATGTGCATCATTTGGAGCAACTATCAACTGATAAGTATGTGCTAAACCTCCTGTTGGATACAAAATATCAATCTGCTGACCTGTTCCTAAGAGTATAGAACCAGTATCTACAATAGTAGTATCTTCTAGAATAAAGTAAGTTAAACTATAGGCAAATGGGTCTGCATAGTTTTGAACAGTAAACTGCACAGTATCTACCAAACAGGTATCTTCCACCTGAATATTAACCAAAGAAGATAAACACAAACTATCTGGAGCAATATGTGCCTCAGCACAATGTATTTGCCCTAATTGAGCATGACAACTCACACCTATATTAATACTAAAATATCCACACTGCCCAACAGCAACTGCTCCTAAATTGAAGCGATATTTATTACCTACTTGACTCTGTAAGGGTATAGAACTACTATTATAATATAAAGTAGTGTCTAATTCCACATCTACATAAGCACTTGCAGCATCTACGGTTCCAGTATTACAATAATATACATAATAATAATTAGAAAAACATCTTCTCAGAATTGGTGCTGATATATCTACTTTTAGATATGGACATTGCACTATTTCTTGCAAAGCAAAATCCAACCTTTGTACAAGATAATTGGTATCTACACTTAGTGGCTGACTGCTAGGGCAAACTGTATAATAAGGATCTGATGGAATAACCGAAATCATATATGTTCCTGTATCTAAACCCACTAAATAATAACCTGTATCATTTGTAGCTGTATAGATAGTATCTATACCATTCTCAAACATCAATAACTGTGTAAATAATGCTTGTTCTGTACTATCTGCAATGCAGTTGTTATTAGCATCTACAAGCAGGTCTCCTTCTACAGCTTTGGGGTAACTACAATTTTCGGTAAAAAAAGAAGAAGCATCTCTAAACCACTGATTTTGGGGAATAGCTAAAGCTGCAGCTACATCAGATACACAAATTTCGAGAAGAGGCTCATTATTAAAACACGCTAAATTAAATATAGTCGAATTTGTTAAATCTAATTTTTTCAAAAGATTATCATGACAGCCTATATATATAATTGTTGAGGTATTGGCCAAACTTAAATTTTCTAGCTGATTATAATAGCATTCTATATATCCTATAGATGGTAGGCCTTCTATTCCTAAATAAGTTAGTTGATTATAATTACAGTATAAATAATATAGGTTTATATTATTAAGTAGGTCTAGGTTTGTTAAATTATTAGAGGAACAATACAATTCAACTAAAGAAGTATCCATTGAAAGGTCTAAACTTGTTAGATTATTAGTTTGGCAATCTAAAGTTTCTAATGTTGGGTTATTAGTTATCAAACTTGTTAAACCATTATTATAACATTCTAATTCAATCAAACTTGTGTTGGCTGAAATATCTAAAGAATCCAATAAATTCACTGAACAATAGGCATAAACCAAAGCACTATTAGAGGTTAAATCTAGCTCAGTTAAACTGTTCACTATACAGTTAAGCCGTACTAAGGAGGTATTCGTAGAAAGGTCTAAACTTGTTAAATTATTAGTTTGGCAATTTAGATCAAGTAATGCAGTGTTGCTTGAAACATCCAAATGATCTAAATTATTAGCACTGCAATTCAAATATGCCAATACTGTATTCATAGAAACATCTATGCTGTCTAAGTTATTCTCACTACAATTCAAGTCATAGAGTATTAGATTATTGGATAGATCTAGACTTGTTAATTTGTGATGACTGCAATTCAAATATTCTAGATCTACAAATGCCTCTATACCCTGCAAACTTGTTATATTTCCTTGCTGAAAACTGTTTCCTTGAATATATAAAGATGTTACACCAACTGCATCACTGTTCAATATTTGCCCATTCAATGTGCTATCCGAATCAATTCCATACTCAATCAATTTAGCCTCAAAAGCAGTATCAGGTATTGCTGTAGTTTGGGCATAACTAGTGATTGAGCTTAATGTTAATATCAAAAAAAGGTAGAATAAGGTTTTCATAGGTTTAGCTTTTCTAATTAAACAATAAGTACTAACATAATCCTTAAAAATGTAGAATATTCATATAAACTTTTAAATAGCCTGTTTGGTACTTATGAATGGCTGGTTTGAGCCCTTAAAAATTAATTTCTGGCAGCTTCTCAACCAAATACTCAAGAACACTCCCAGATACTAAAGCCCAACTTTTTTTGCAACTCATTAAAGGCTTTTTGGGTATATTGTATATATTGAATAGAAACTGAACAGACTTAGACCCCCATAGACTATGAAAACGCTAAATCTTCTGCTACTGCTGCTTTGCAGTTGGCTACCAATTTTTGCCCAAGATGTCATCATTACTGAAATTCATCATTCTCCATCTAATGATAATCGTAGTTTAGAATTTATAGAGATCTATAATTCTAGCGACAAACCTATAGATCTTTCTGGCTGGGAACTCAGCAAAGGAATAACTTATACATTTCCTCAGCAAGTAGAACTATCTCCGCAATCCTATATTTTGGTAGCAAAATCGCCTGCACAAGTTTATACCACCTATCAACTAGAAGGTGATGTACAAATAGTTGGTCCATTTGAAGGACAGCTAAGCAAAAAAGGAGAAAACCTAGTGTTGCTCAATACAAGTAAACAAACAATAGACAAAGTCCACTATAAAGATCAATCTCCTTGGCCCTTATGCTATGGCCAAAAAGAACAATCTTTGCAGCTGGTTAATACTAGTTTTGACAATCGAGTAGGTACACATTGGGCAACAGCTTTGCCTAGTCCATGCACTCAGAATAAGGCAGTACTAACAACACGTTATCCTCCTATTATCAAAAGTGTTCGACACTATCCTCAAGCACCTACTTCTACAGAAACTGTAACTATTAGAGCTAATGTTCGGAATGCACATACGGTCAAACTCCTTTACCAAATTGTACATCCTGGACATTATATAGCCTTAAAAGACAGTGCTTATCAAAACAATTGGGTAGAATTAAAAATGCAGGATAATGGTAAAAATGGGGATGCTACTGCCAATGATCGAATTTATACAATCTTAATGCCTAGTGAACTACAAGAACATCGACATTTGATGCGCTATAAAATTGTAGCTCAAGGAGATACTGTAAGTACTGCACCACATCCTAGCGACCCACAAGTTAATTTTGCTTATTATACTTATGATAAACTGCCTGACTACAAGGGACATAATTTGGAACAACTTCCTCAACTTCCTGTATGTCAGTTATTGGCTAAAGCCGATGATGTGCAACACCTCATTTATGAATATAAAAAGCGTAAATACTTAGCCACAGGAACAGTGGTTTACAATGGTAAAGTCTATGATCATATAGGCTATAGAAGTAGAGGTTATAATAACAGACACAGTCGTACCAAACGTAATTTGAAGTTTAATTTCCATTCAAATCATAAACTAGCTGTAGTCGATGACTATGGTAAAAAGTATAAAACTAAACGCAATAAGTTAGTGCTTTCAGGGGGATGGTTACTGGATAAACCGAACACTCATGGGTTGGCAGAGTCGGTCTTATATCGCTTATTTACAATGCAAGGCACAAGCTCTAGTTATGCAGACTATTTGCATTTGAGAGTGGTTGACCATGAAAATGAAGTGGATACTATCAATGGTGATTTTTGGGGTGTTTATTTGATGCTAGAAAACTATGATGGCGATTTTTTGAAAACGCATGATTTGCCTGATGCGAATATCTATTCTTATAAGCCTTATAAGGTTCGCCATAGTTCTGATAAAGACATAGAAGCACAAGAAGCAGCTTATAGTCTTTGGGACACAAGTTATCACTCTTCGCATAGTGCAGACTGGTGGAAAAAGGAAATAGACTGGGAAAACTATATTGGGTTCTTGATTGGCAATGAGTTGATTGGGAATAGAGAAACAGGCTACCGCAAACAGCATTGGTGGACAGAATATCGACACCCTCAAAAGGGTTGGCAGTTTTTTCCTTGGGATGTGGATAAGACATGGTCTAGTTCTAGAGGTAAAAGTACGATCTCTTATAGTATTTTCAGTAAAGCTTTTGAGCATGCTCAATTGGAAAAAGAATATAAAAATGAATTGCGATCTGTCCTAGATTTATTATTTAATGAAGAGCAAGTTCATCAGTTGATTGATGAGGAAGCTGCCCCTATTTACAATGCTAAAGCAGCCTACTCTTTTGCAGATTTGGATAAGTTGCGCTGGGGGCATAAATATGAAGGTGGGTTTGACACCCAAATAGCTTATATGAAGCGTTTTGTAAAAAGACGTAGACAATATATTTTAGATAATTTATTGGATGATAATATCCCTGACACGCCTACAATCCACTATAGAGGGAAAGAGGGGTTTCCAATCGAAGCCTTATCTTTTGCATATAAAAATGTTGTATTGAATAGTACTGTTTCAGTGCAATGGCGTATAGCTGAAGTTGATAAAAACAGCAATACAAACAAACCTAAAAAATACGAAATCCATAGTATTTGGGAGCAGGAAGAGCAAGCACCTTTTAGCCCATTTATTACAATCCCTAAAAATACGCTAAAACCAAATCGTGATTATAGAATCCGTGTTCGAGTTCAAGATACATCTGGCTATTATAGCCATTGGTCTGCTCCTATTGAGTTTAGTCCTAGCATTGCACTATCTAACTATGGAGAGGGTTTAGTCATCAATGAACTCCTATTTGATGCAGTCGACAATTTGGAATTTATAGAACTCTATAACAATACTGATCAAGAGATTAATCTAGAAGGTTTTATTTTCAAAAAAGGAATTAAATATGAATTTCCCACAGCGACTACAATTGCTCCTAAGGGCTATTGGGTATTGACTAATAATGCTGAAAAATTCAAACAAAAATACAATTTTGAAGCTGATGATAGTTACAAAGGAAAGCTTTCTAATGAAGGTGAGCAACTAGCTATTTATAACCCATCCTATTACTTAATTGACAGTCTAAATTATTCTGCTTCTTGGATTAACTCTACTACTGAACAAGGTCGTTCTTTAGAGTTAACTGCTGCTGAAGAGGATAACTCAATTGCCCAAAACTGGCATACATCTAGCAGCTTATGGGGCACTCCAAAAGCCATCAACTCAAGCCTTTCTCCCATACAAGCTATCAATAGTTGGTATTGGCCTCTGATAGCTGTTTTGATCTTGAGTTTTGGTATTTTGCAAAGGTTTAAGCCTAAACGGAGTTTGGGATAAAGGTAGATTCAAGTGATTACTTATGTTATTCTTAGACTAGTGGCAATAATTGAGGATATAAGAGGTTTTATATAGTAGTAATAGTACATGTATATTTCTATTCTGTAATTTTATTCTATGATTCGGATCTCAATACTTTTCAAAGCGTTTTTTGTAGTACTTATCCTAAAAACTAGTTGCCAAGCACAACAGACCTCCTTCCTTAATCCTAGTGACCTAAGATTGATGAACAACGCTGTTTTTTTGAGTAATTTTGAATTTAAATCATCAGCAAAATCCTCTATAAATAGTCAGCAATCTTTCATTTATGATAGTAACCTCAAAACATTAGATTGGAATAGTTATCTAGCAAGCAATACTCAAATACATGTATCTAAGATTCAATCGATAGGTTTAGGTGGCTATTTCAAAGGAAATTTACATCGAAGTTCTCATTTAAGACCACAGCCTAATCAACAAGAATTAGCCTTAGGAGGAAGTTATAAAGTAGACATTTATGGACTATGGGCTAAGAGCTACCATACCCTAACTTTAGGCAGCATGATCAAAGTCAATCGTTATAATACTACTTTAGATAACCCTATTTGGGTTAGTAAACTCAATTTTGGGTTATTGTGGCAAATGGCATCCTATAATAATTCTCATAAAACACATAGTCAGAATAATTTTGGTATCAGTCTCCAAAATCTTCATTTTCTAAAAACAAGTAATCCTGAAATCAATCCATTTTTCATCAAACTCCATAGTCAACATCAATACATATTAACCAAAAGCCCTATTGGCTATAGTATTAAGCTCTATGCTGATATTTCTACTCCAATAAAACATTTCAAACAACTACAAACTACTAATTTAAGTTACAATATCTCTTTAGAGTCCGAACTTTGGCGTATAAGCCATTCTCAATTCAAATATAATATTGCTGTTCAATATGGCGTAAGTGATCTAGAGCAAGATCAATATTTGGGTGGTGCTTTAGGTATTAGGATTCATAAGTTCAGTATAAAATTACAATACCACAAAAGCCTTTCTTCCCAAACTATACATTATAGTGGTTTGCTTATTAAATACTTATTTTTTAAAGATTTAACTAAAATAGAACAAAGACCTTTCTTCTAAAACTACATAGCCAACATCAAGGTGATTTTAGCATAAAATCTATTTTGGTAAATTTTAAGTCGCCAAAAAGTACTTATTTGAGTTATAATATATCCTTAGAAACACAACTTTGGCACAAAAAAGCTCTCAAGCTAAAATATAGTATTACTGTTCAGTATGGGGTTACAATATCACAAAAGCCTTTCTTCCGCTGCACTACATTATAATGGATTACATATTCAATATATAATTTTTAAGAAGCCACAGGTTGGGAGAACTCCAACATTTTACAAGATTGATTACTTTTAGTTAAAATAGGGTATTGAAAATAGTGAATACATCCAAATCTATTCAAATAGCCCTTGTTTATGAAAATTTCCATATCTCTTTTCTTGATATTAGTTATAACTAATATTGGTCGTGCACAACACAAGACTTTCCTAACACCAAACCAAACTGTTTTACTCAATAATCCAGCCGAAAGCAATACTAAAAATTTAATTGATTTTCATGAGTTCCAAATCAACCAACCTGCTAATATTACTACTATAAATGATTGGAAATTTTCATCAAAAGAAGTAATTCAACATAACTATTTAGAGTTTGCTAGTTTAATCCCTTCAAGACGACGTTCTAGAAAAAAAGGGATAAGTATTGGTAGCTATTTTATAAACTCTTTAACCTTCCCTAAAAAGGAAGAAAAACAAGCTAACTGCCAATTGCTTGCACTCAAATTAAGTTACAAGAAGAAATTTTACCAAGAAAATACTAGTGATCGAACTATTTATCATTTGGTCTCTATTGGCAGTGCTATCGAAGGTTATCGAAACTTTGCCTACCCCCCAAGCACCAATACATTTCAAGATAGTTGGGGCAGCCAACTCAATGTTGGGATTCTTTGGCAGCTGTTTGTAGATAAACATAAAAAGGATCGAGTTCCTGAACACTTTCGATATAGTGTAGGGCTTAGTGTTCGCAATATCCCTTATTTAAAAATACAAGCGGAGCTATTTAATATCAAACTCCACAGTGAACATAGTTCTGGTTCCAGTTGGGAAAAATGGGTTTGGTTGTTTTATGGTGATATATCTACTACAATTGATCAATCTGAAGTATTTGGAGGGCACTCTTTATCTTTTAATTTAGCTGCCAAATTACATTGGAACTATGGTCATAGGGTACGAACACCCAAAGCCTATAAAAATTTTCATGGACTATTTTGGGGACTACAAACTGGAATCAGTGATTTTGAGCAACAACTCTATGCTGGTCTACTTATAGGTTGGAAATCTGAACGATTAAAAATCAGCCTAAACTATCATAAAGACCTTAGATTTTTAGATATTCATCATGTTGGCTTTAGCCTTAGGTATGCGTTAAGAAAAATACATAGTACAAATCATGCAATGTTTTAAAAAAGACAACTAATATCTCTTAAGTCTGTTTATATTTGCAATAGAATACAAATTATGAATACAGAGATATTAGATATACTTATAGTAGGTGCAGGCCCTATCGGAATAGCTTGCGGCATAGAAGCTAAAAAAGCTAATTTATCCCATTTAATCGTAGAGAAAGGAGTTTTAGCCAATTCAGTTTACCACTTCCCTACACATATGACCTTTTTTTCGACTTCTGAATTGCTCGAAATCGGGAATATTCCATTTTTATCGCATTATGCTAAACCTACTCGACAGGAAGCCTTAGAATACTTTAGGAGAGTTATTCAGCATTTTGACTTGAATATAAACTTGCAAGAAAAAGTAGAAGAGGTAAATAAAAACTTCGGCGGATTATTTAAAGTTACAACAAGCAAAACGACTTATTATGCCCATAATGTAGTCTTTGCAACAGGCTTTTTTGATCAGCCTCGCCTACTCAATATAAAAGGAGAGCAACTCCCAAAGGTTAAGCATTATTATGATGATCCTCATTTGTATATCAATCAGAAAGTATTGATTGTAGGAGCTGGAAATTCGGCTTGTGGTATTGCTCTAGAGCTATACAGAAAGGGCATAGATGTGACTATGGCTGTACGTAAACCACATATAAAACCGACTGTAAAATATTGGATAAAACCAGATCTGGAAAACCGTATAAAAAGTGGTGAGATCAAGGCTTATTTTGGCACAACTGTCCAAGAAATAAAAGTGGATACAGTACTGCTCAAAACCGCTCAAGGTTTAGTAGAGATAGAAAACGATGCTGTATTGGCTATGACTGGCTACAAACCTAATTTTGAACTGCTCCAAAAAGCTGGTATTTGGTTGCTCAGCAATGGCCACAAAACGCCATCACACAATCCCAAAACACTCGAAACGAATGTAGAGGGATTGTATGTAGCAGGTGTTATTAGTGCAGGCCTAGAAACCAATCGTTTGTTTATAGAAAACACTCGCGTTCATGCTAGTCAAATTGTATCTAATATTTTAGAAAAGAAGGCTACTATTTAATACCGTAGTAGCCTCTAGTTCTTACAAATTTGCTCTCAGTTCCTTGCTCATCTCTTTCAAAGACTGTTCTTTCGTCAGACGTTTGAGCACCTTCTTATTCTTTCCATCTACCAATAGAATAAATCCTGTTCCTTTATTCTCCTCTACAGTTTTGGAGAGACCTAATGCATTGGCTAAAAGATTAGCTTGGTGGCCTGTGGTTTTGTTCGTAAAATTGAGTTCTACAAACAAAATATCTTCTCCATCATGTTTGTTTTGGAGGTTTTTAAATGTAGAAACCATAGCCTTGCAAGAGCCACACCAATCCGCATGAAACTTGACGGCTATCACTTTTGGAGCCTCTGAGTTTTGGACAGTATCTGAAGAAAATTGTGTGAATGCAGTTAGAAATAAAATAGCTGTTGTTGCGATTAACGATACGATGATTTTCATAGTCTTTTTAGTTTAAAGTTTTTTAGTGCTAGTTTGTAGGTTTCATAATTTCATACTAAAATTTTAAAACTTAATTTTCTTAGTTCTTGAAAATCAATGATATTTCAATCACTTACGAAAAAGCTACACCTAGTGTTTTAATAATAGTCTGTTGGCTTTTAAAATTAGGCAAAGAAATGCCTAGTCAGTTGATGATAGTCAACTCACAAATTGATTTACTTGCAATGTCTTTTTAACTGAAATACTACCAGCTGAAGTCTGGTAGGTTAAAAATTAGGACTATAAGTCCCCTGACTATTCTAAAGAAATATTATTCGAGTTATCACTTTGCTTAGAATCGTTGTGATTCTCTATATATGCTTTGATTACTTCAT
>JAAEPD010000566.1 GCA_024222455.1 Aureispira sp. | reverse complement strand
TGCTGTTGCTTGATGAACGGTTGTTAATAAATAATCTGTGTATAAGTCTAATTTATCTTGCATCTCATAAAGTTAAACTTTCTACCTTACTTTTACTAAATCTATGCGTAACTTGAGTTATATAAAACTTTCTTTAAAACTTTCTTCTCACAGTTGAAAAATACTACTTTTGGAGATCAATTATAAAAACTAAAAAAGAAAAAAGATGCTTGTAAGTAAATTTAGCGAAACATATAGGTTATATAGTGGTTTTCAGATTTGGGAAATTAAGAGCATGACCGATTTTTTTAAAGGAAGTGAAATCTTGCCAACTATCTTTAAGGATATATACAATGTTTCAGTAGAGGAGCTAGAAGCAAAGACAGTTGAAGTGCCAGACAGTAACTATAACATAATTAATAAGTTGCTTGGACTTGTTGACAATAAATCCTTTTTTGTTTTCACATTGCATGATGAAAATCATTTAGATCTTGTGAAAATGCAGGCCATGAAAGCTATGAACTTTGGTGTAGATATTGAGCAAATAAAGCCTGACTGTGTCTATGCTATAATAATGGATAAAATGCAGAACGAAAATTAGTATATAAACAACTTAATAGAAGTGCTAATTCTCTATGGCTGGTTTGTTATGAGAATTAGCGCTTTTTAGATTTTTTCCGAGATATATTTAGTCCTTTATTCCAACCATCGTTCTTTTCGAGGATATAGAGCACTATAGCCGAAAATAGGAAAAAGCCAACAGATATTCCTAATAATAAAAGGAAGGAAGGTTTACCATAGTTATTATAATTAAAGCCTAAATAACAAAACCCAAGAAATGGAATAGACAGGAGAGGATGATATATTTTTGATTGTCTAGTTATGATTGTTACACAGTGACTCCATAGGCCAAAACCTGCCACGATTATTAAGGGAATTATGACTTTTATTCCATCTAAGTAGATAAAAAAGGCTACCAAAGGAGATGTGACTATTCCCAATAATAAATAAAACTTCAAAGAGTCTTCTAGTTGTGTTTTTCCTGCCATAGTTCTCTAGAGTTAAGTTGTGTTTTAACGCAGATTATGTTTAATCTTTTAAGGATTTTTCTAGATCTTGAAAATCACTGAGCCCTTTACCTTTTAACCCTACCTTTTTGAGCTTCTTTTGAGTACGTTTTTCAGAGCCTTTTTTGTATTTAGTATAGCTTTTTGTTGTTCTGTAGTTATAGATTTGCTCTGCCTCTTGGTAAGGAGTGCTTATTTTTAGATTATTATCTACAGCGTATTTGAGTTCTTCTATTACTAACTTTGATTTGAAATCTCTATTTGATGGGTTTTTGAGGTAATTGATCATAGTCATTTGATCCCATAAACGCACCTTGTTATATTTCATTTGAGCAGGCTCTGTTCTGATATCCTTCATAAGTGTTTCCTCATCAAAAATATCAAGCCCAGAGAATAGAAACTCAGACCAAGCCAACTGTAATATTCGGCCACGAGTCATGTATAAGTTTCTATCTTTTTCAAACTTTTTGTAAATGCGTTTACCACTGCCACGCAAGGGAATAGTGTGATCCCAATAATATTCTGGATACCAAAACTCTACTTTTAGATTCTCAGTTTGTTGTTTGGTCATTACCCCTGAATTTTCGAGCATATAAAAGGCAAAGTCATTACAATTGTAGCCATTAACTCCTTGTACATTTGAGTGCTCATAGCCTTCTTGTTCAGGGCGATAATTTTTTTTTGCAATAAAACCATACCCTTTTTCATGTCCAGGGTATTTCATTATTGCTTTGAGTGCGTTCAGTGCTTGCTCATCAGAGATATAATAGCCTGCACCATATTCTGCATTACCTTGGTTGACAGCATTGCTAAATACATCTAAGTCACCACTAACTGTACCATCATCTAACACTGTTTTGCTCGTAAGGCCAGAAACACCATCTAGTATAAAATCTCTAAAATTGGCTTGGCCGCACCAAGCTGTGAAAATATCATTTTCTCTATCTTTGAACATGTAAATTCGCTCATCAAAATCTTTTCGATTGAGCTTGTATCGTTCAAAAAAGCTTTCATCCAAATGCAACCAAACCATAAAATGCCCTTCTGTACTACGATTTCCATAAGGCGATTTTGCAATTTTTTTGGTGGTATATGTTGCGTGCTGTTGAAAGATGACCTCAAGAGAAACAAGCATTTCTGCAACAGTTTTATCTAAGGTAAGTGGAGCAAATGAATCCCATATATAGATAGAAATCCAATTTTTTTGATCCTCAGGGCCTTTGACTTTTTCTTGAGCAAAGCCAGCATTAGAATAACTTAAAAATAAACAAAGAATTATGCAAAAAGATGTTTGTTGTAGGGTTTGGTAGATTTTACACATAAAAATAAAGATATAAGGGTAGAGAATTTATTGAAGATATAAAAAAAAGTGGACATTGCCAATGGGCAAAGATTCAGAAAATATAGATATACTTACTCTCTATAAATGAGTGACTTTTGAAGCTAAATGCTGAAATCAGAATTTATAGATTTATAAAATATAGGGATGTTGTATTTGATGAGGGGAATTATTTTTACTAAAATTTGGCATTTCAGCTGATTCCCTATATCTTTTGAATGGAATTAATAGCTAACCTAATTTTTTTTCGATACAGATTAAACTACTTTGATCTGTAGAATTTTGTACAAAAATTAGGGATTAGCAAAATATTTAGTGTAGTAATGATCAAAACACCTATGGATCTATGAAAAGTCTAAGCAGCTCAATTTTATTATTTTGTTTATTGGTTTTAGTTAGTTGTGGCGGAAAGAGCGGAAGCACAACAGCAGACCATGATGGAACAGACTCTGTAGAAACAGACTCGTCTGCTATATCAGATGAATTCTTCTCAGAAGATAACAATGACGAGGATTACACCTATGAAGATGAGGAAGATATAGATCCTCCTAGCTATAATAGTCATTCATCAGGGGGAACACACTACGGTTCTGGAGAGGATTATGATATTAGTAAATATGAGAATTATGAACGAACTGGGAGTGAGCCTAAGGATTTTGCACAGGCCTTAGTTTTGCCTATTATTAGAATGGTTTATGAAGAGAATTTCAAAAGTGCTAAAGCCAAAGTGTTAAATTCAGAATTGAATGAAGGACGTTATACTATAGATATTTTGGTGAAATGGAGTGATAGATGGGTTGAAAACCCTTATGAGGTGGAAGGAATACTTGAAGTTAATGAGGATGGGACTAAGGCAGAGTATACTGTTGTTAGAAAAAATGAAGAGGCAGAAGCTTTAGAGTTTACAAATGAAAATTTTAAGAACGATCTTACTATAGATCAGATTTAGAAACAATTTTGCAAAAAAAATATTGGAATTGTTTTTGGAAATAGGAACGTGTCAATCTATTTCTTTTACACAAAGAGCATTCAAACTATGAAACTAAAATACTTATTGATTCTTATTCTAAATGTGTTAATTGTATCAGCTACTATTGCTCAGCGAGGACGCCCTAAGTATGGTCGACAGTTGTCTGGAACTAAGGTAACTGATGAGCAAAAGGCCTTTATGAGAGGGCATTTAGATATAATGGCGGAATTTACAGATACAACTAACAGTGGTATAATAGAGTTTCCTGTCAAAATTCATGTTGTCCAAAAATCGGATGGATCAGAAGGAACAACAGTTGATGAAGTAAAACAGGCAATTAAAAAATTGAACACCTTTTTTCTGAAAATTTATGTTCGATTTGTCCCTTTAGGTGACTATAACTATATCAACAATGACTTTTTTCACAAATTTAATAAGGATACAGAAGATGAATTCTGTAAAACACAAGATGTGCCCAATGTTATTAACTTATATATAGTGGGGAGCATCAAGTCTGGTTATAGTTCTTATTGTGGGTATACCTATCCTCCTAGCAGCACTAAAAATGTAGACAGAATTTTTATAGCCAAAAAGTATTTGGATAACGGGGTAACCTTGGCGCGCCAAGCAGGACATTATTTTTCCTTGTATCCTACTCATGGCCCAGATGAAGACAAACGATCTGATGAGTTAGTGAATGGAACTAACTGTGCAACAACTGGTGATTGTATTTGTGATACACCTGCTGATCCTAAATTAGATTCTAGAAGTGTTGATGAACGTTGTGGTTATATTGGCCAAATGAAGGATGGGAACAATAAGTTTTATCGTCCAGCTTTGGATAATATTATGTGTGATAATCCAAGGTTTGAGTGTAGAAAAACCTTCACAAATGAGCAATACAAAAGAATGCAATATTGTGCTACATACATCCGTAAGTATATAACTTTTCCTAAGAATGAATTTTCTAAAAAGCAGCTAAAGAGTTTGATGCTTCGAAGTGGAGTTGAAGCTAGTATGGATTTCAAAGTGAATGGTAGCCCAATGCCTGTAGAGTTAACAAAAAATCTTTATAAAGGGAAATGGCCTTGCCAAGCAGGAGATGAATATCAAATCGATTTAATGAATAGCCGTAAAGGTTATATTTATGTTTTGGAAGGAGATAAGCAAAGAGGTGTAAATGTTGTTTACCCTGGCAAGAATGATAAGATCTATTTCAAAGATGAGCGTACATTTCATATTATACCTCAAGAGGAAGGTAAAATGTTTAAAATAGACAATAATAAGGGACGTGATGGACTAAATTATGTTTGTGTCTTGTTTTCTAAAAAACAATTAGCCATAAAAGATTATGTAAAAGAGTTGCGTTCTGTGAGAGGTGATTGGGATCTAATGCAGATTGTTTATCAAGTTTTTGGACAGCATTTAGTGCCTGCACATGATATTGAATATTCCCCAAAATCAGTTAAGTTTACTTCCATAACGGCAGAGCGATACATTGTTCCTGTGTTTATGGAGTTAGAGCAAGAATAAGCAAGACAAATAAGAATGTCAGCAATAAAAAACAGGTATTGATTAAGTTCAATACCTGTTTTTTTATTACAAAGTCATAGTTGAAATTACTTACTTATTGCAATATTCATCTAATGCACAGCCCACAGAGTATTTAAGCACTTTGAGGGATAAAGAACGAGCATCTAACCCCGAAAAACCTTTTTGGATGAAATTATCTTCCAATTTGATTAGAGCATGATAGTATGCAAAACGTAATGTGCTATAGAGTTTTTGTTGTAAAGCACTAGATTTAGACCATTCTCGCAAGCTCTGCCACAAATGACCATTCCAAGATTCCAAAGTGCGCATCTCTTCTCTGTTCAAAGCTGTAGGGCTCACATAAAGCAAGTTAAGATGAGCTAATTTAGCTTCTCCTTGCTTCTTGTCACTGGCAAAATCTTTGGCAATAGTCATTAAGATTTTCATCTCCGTCAACTCAAAGAACGTCCCGCAGTCAGAAGACATAATATAATTGTCTCGGTCGTTGTTCCAGTAAGGAGCAAAGGCTTTAGCAGCAGTTTGTGGATGACGCTCAAACAACCAACAAGGAACAGCAGGTTCGTCTTTAACAGCCTCTAATATAGATCGAGCATGCAACATCCATTGATCTAAATCTTCATAAGTATATTTCATACTGAAATCAAAACGAGTTTTGCCTTGATAACGCTTAAAAACTTGATCAATAGCCATATGCATCAAACGATTAACTACAGTAGTTCTATTTGCTACTGGAATATCTCCGTTGAGGTGCATATATGCTCTAAATACTTTAGCAATGGGGTGCGTAAACTCCTGAAGTCCATCATTAGCTCTTCTAGGGTCTTCCGAAATCATATTGATATAATATTGTAGAGTATATTCTTCTACATCAATACTGAAGGATTCATTTTCGGCTAGCATAAGATACTGCTGATATTTTTGATTAGAACTTTGATACTGCCCAATAGCCGAACGAGTATTTTTGCCTAAAAAACCATCAGGTTTGCCAAAATAAGTTTTTTGCTCAGTTAATAGTTTTTGCAATGCTTGCACTGAATGTCGTTTGATCCCTTTTTGATTTTCAAAAAGCCCAGATTGGTTCATCTCAAAATCGGTTACAGTATGAACAACCTTTTCACTAACCTTTTTGATAAAAATATCTTTAGGACCTTTGTATTGTAAGCGTTCCATTACTACGTTGGCCTCTTCTTTTGTATAAAAAGGGCCAGAAGCTACACGGATTTTGCTAGAACTAAGCTGTGCACAAAGATTGGGAGTTATTCTTTGCCAGTCAGCCCAATAAATATCATCAGTTTGATCATAAGTAGCTAGCTGTATAATGTATACAGCGTCAGCCTCTTCTAATGGAACTTTGACTAGGTAAGCCCCTTTGAAACCTTTTGCTTTTACTTGTAGCAACTTTCGACTAGCTGTTTTATGGCTATCATAGGTGCCCATTCTTATTTTGGATAAGCCATTGGGTTGAGGCAATGCAAAAACATAACCTATGGAACGCAATGTTTTGAAGCGTTTGTATTGTGGGTCTGCAAACGTACCTATCTGAATCTGGTAGGCTGCTGTTGGAGGAGGGGGAGGTGTTGCTTGTGCAGCATAAAAACAAGAACAAGTCAAAAGTAATAAAATAAAATAATGCTTCATATAGCTGGATTTAGGATAAAATAATATTGACAATGGTATTGTAATAGACTACAGTCAATGTCATATCTAAGAACATGTTTAAAAATTAAAGCAAGTAAAGTTTAAAAAC
>JAAEPD010000565.1 GCA_024222455.1 Aureispira sp. | reverse complement strand
TATGAAGCTGAAGCTAAAGAAAGTCTTAAAATAGAAGTATTAGATGTAATTGGTAGAATACTAGAAGTACGTGAAGTAGAGGCTAAAGTTGGCTTAAATAATATTCCAACTGACTTGAATAGATACAGTCCTGGTACTTATATGATCCGTGTTCATAACAAACAAACTGGTAATGTCCACATTGCCAAGGTGATTAAAGATAAGTTCTAGTATAGCCTAAAATACCAAATAATGAAGCCCATAAGAATTAAATTTCTTATGGGCTTTTTCTTTATTGCTCGTCTACTTTTCTATTGTCTATGAGGGTGAGGATGGTGGTGAGGTGGTGGATGGTGACCATGTCGATGACCTGGAGGTGGTCCTTTTGGCCTTTCTTCTTTAAATACTCCTTTTAGACAACGACTCATATAAGGATATTCATCTGTAACAAAATAAGCATATTGTCCATCCAACTCTATTCCATTACATTCATCCAACTGGCCTAGTCCTTCTTTATACTCCCAATCAGACACAAAAGTACCATCGGGCCTAGTATCTTTCAATACTTTGTCCATCCCATGTTTTGGATTTCGATAAGAACAAGCATCTCCTGTTCTTAACTCTTTCCCCAACTGATAACTTGGTTTATATTTATTGCTCTTAGAGTAATAGATTGGAAAACCATCTAATGCAAATCCGATTAAGACAATGTCTTCTTTACTATCCAATGCTTCTACTAAGCCTTTAGGAACTCCATGATAATGATAAGCTCCAGTAGGTTGGACATGTGCATGATTAAAATCAAGACCCAAATCAACTAATTCCTGAAAAGCTTCTATTCTATAGACCTCACCTGTTTCGCAAACAAATCTTTCAGCTGTCTCCGGTTCAAACTTAACTCCATTTAGAGCAACACCAGGCTCTCTAGCCCACTTGGATTCTCCCGATAATTTTGGCTCTAAGGGAAACCTATAACTTAAGTCTTGTGCAGAAATGCTATTGGGGTTTCCTGCATTAGGAAATGTGCCTGTAGGATGGTTGGGAAGCGCATTGGTTTTCATAATACGATAGCCTTCTTTGAAAAAGACCTTTGTCTCTGTTCCATATTCAGCACTTCGAATGGAATATTCCTCCTGAAAATTTAATTCAGAAAGATTAGTTATTGGTATTGCTGCTTTTGAGTTTTGAACGGTGTTGGGCGAAGAAGCTCCACAGCCCATCAAGCCACAAATTGCTGCAATTGCTAAAATATCTTGTATCTGCATAATTGGTTTTTATAAAAATTTGATGATACTCATTTAGACGCCAAAGAATTTAATATCCTTCGGTTATGTCTATTTTTATAAAAACAAAGCTAGATACCAACTTCAATCACAAGTATATTAGTATGACTCTAGACTAATCCTCTTCCTCTTCTATAATTTCTTTGACACGTCCTACTTCGCCTGTAGCTAACTGAACTTTGATACCATGTGGATGATTTGGTGACTTTGTTAAAATTCGTTTTACAAACCCCTCTGTCAGTTCACCTGATTGTTGGTGCTTTTTCAAAACGATTAAGACTAGTTGCCCTGTTTTTATATTCTTACGTTTAGTACCTTCCATTTTTATTCTTGTTGATTTATAATGAATGACAAAACTACTAAAAAAAATGCCACTCAACATCTATGTCAGGTGGCATTTCTTAATTTATTAGTCTATGTATTTTAACTCTCCTTTTCTTTCTTATCCCATTGGTAGTAGATCCCTAACCCAATAGAAGGTGATTGTTGCACATTCTCTCCCATAAAAGCTCCTGAAAAAGATAGATTAGCTCCAAAATTATCATTGAATGGAATAATCACCTTAGCAGTCCAAGCCAAGTAATTTTGGTTGTTAATATACATTCCTGTGTGGATAGTCTGATCTAACGCTGTCTCAGGTATATCTAATCCTTTGTTTAAGGCAAATCTTGCATGTATAGCTACCGCTAAATAAAGTTTCCAAATTTTATAACCAAACTCAAAATTCGCCATAATTTCGTGGCTATACCCATGTGTGCGGATATTGGCTCCTACATCTAAGTAAGTATATAACTTATCTGCACCATAACCTATAGAAATACCTGGCATAAAACCCCAAGTAGGATGTGCTGTACGCAAACCTGTATTTTGTACCTTAGCACTCTTGAGAGGAACACCTGTTGGCATTGAGAAATTAACAAAACCAGATACTAAAAATCCACTCTTATTAAAAAAGTTGTACTTGGCTCCTAATTCATAATTGCCTAAACCAAACAATGTTCCTGAATCCAAAATCTGAGAAGGAGGTTGCACAGCTGTAGAATCTTCAGGTTTTATTACCTCTCCAGCCACTACTAGTTTGAAAGGCAAAGATGTAGATAGTGTCAACTTATCAAGTACACCATATTCCCCATATATTTGAGCAGTACCATCAATTACAGCTCTATTCAATAATCTAGTTTCAAAGTTATTATTAAACAAAGCATTGGTTGGAGGTATTACATAAACCCCCAATTGAACATAACCTGATCCTTTCTTTTTTGGCCATGGCCCTCCTGCATAAACTTCTGTAGCCCCAACTAGCAGTAGCAAAAAAGCCACTATTGCATTCAATTTTTTCATAAAAAGTATTTTGTTTATAGAAATATAGTCTGTCTTAGTTTTTATGGTATTTGGTAGTCTTAGATAGTCCAAATAACAACTCAAAGATAAAAAGGTTTTAGAGTTCCTTTTGTCGTCTATACGACAGGTTAATTAAATTCTATGATTTTTTTAATCCATGATGATGATTTAGATCACTTAGCTATAAATTTTTATACATTTCGCTTTGGGTTTTAGACATACTTATATATCTTTGGCAAGTAAATTTCAAAAATTATTGAAAGTTTTATAATAAAATATTTATCAGAATGAAATTATTAGTTTGTGTAAGTCAAACGCCTGACACTACTACCAAAATCAAATTCGCTAATGGTGATACTGAATTTGATGCAAGTGGTGTTCAGTTCATCATGAACCCATATGATGAGTGGTATGCATTGGTGCGTGCTTTAGAGTTGAAAGAACAACTTAAAGCAGGGAGTGTAACATTGTTTCACGTAGGTCCTAAGGCTAACGAAGCTATGATCCGTAAAGGATTGGCTATAGGTGCTGACAATGCAGTGCGTGTAGATGCTGAGGCCAATAGTTCATTTTTTGTAGCTAAGCAAATTGCGGCTTACGCTAAACAAGAAGGAATGGACGCTGTTTTCTTCGGAAAAGAGACTATTGATTATAATGGTTCGGAAGTACCAGCAATAGTAGCTGAATTACTTGATATGCCATTTATATCTTATGCTACTAAAATGGAAGTAACTGGAACTGTTGCTACTCTAGATCGTGATATCGAAGGTGGTAAAGAAGTAGTAGAAGTTGACTTCCCATTTGTACTAAGTTGTGCTAAAGGTATGGCTGAGCAGCGTATTCCTAATATGCGTGGTATCATGATGGCTAAACGTAAGCCTATCCAAGTGGTTCCTGCTGTGGAAGCTGCGGATGCTGCTGTAGTTGTAAAATATGACTACCCAGCTGAGAAAACTGGTGTTAAACTCATCGACCCAGAAAATATGGATGAGCTAGTAAATTTATTACATAACGAAGCTAAAGTAATCTAAGATATGGCAGTATTAGCATTTGCAGAGAGCCTAACAGGTTCTATCAAGAAAGCAGGCCTAGAAGCAGTTGCCTATGGACATAGAGTAGCTCAAGCTTTAGGTACAGAATGTATAGCTCTAACTATTGGTACCCCAGAAGGGGCCAGCACATTAGGGCAATATGGCGCAAACAAAGTAGTTAATGTTGACGCCGCTAAAGATTTTGATTCACAAACTTATGCTGCTGTGTTGGCTAATGCCGCTAAGCAATTGGGTTGTGATGTAGTTGTTTTTTCTCACTCTACTTCTGGCAAATCATTGGCTGGTCGTGTAGCAGTGCGTTTAGACGCTGGCTTGGTATCGGCTGCAATTAGTGCTCCTAGTACTGATGGTGGTTTCCAAGTAAAGAAAAGTGTATTCTCTGGTAAAGGTTTTGCAACCTATAATATCACTACTGCTAATAAAGTATTGACAGTAGCTGGTAATACTTTCCGCCCAGAGGTAGTTGGTAGCGATGTAGCTGTTGAAAACATAACAGTAGAAGCTCCTGCTGGCCGTGTACGTGTAAAAGAAACATCTACTGTTTCTGGAACTGTTCCGTTGCCAGAAGCTGAATTGGTAGTTTCTGCTGGTCGTGGAATGAAAGGTCCTGAAAACTGGGGAATTATTGAAGAAATGGCTGGCATCTTAGGTGCTACTACAGCTTGTTCTCGTCCAGTAGCAGATATTCACTGGCGCCCTCACCACGAGCATGTTGGTCAAACTGGTGTAGCTATCCGCCCTACTCTATATATTGCTATTGGTATCTCTGGTGCTATTCAGCACTTAGCTGGTGTAAACCAAAGTAAGGTAATAGTAGTAATCAATAAAGATCCTGAAGCTCCTTTCTTTAAGGCTGCTGATTATGGTGTTGTTGGCGATTTGTTTGATGTAGTTCCTAGATTGAACGAAGCATTGAAAAAATTTAAAGCAAGCAATAACTAAGATGTTTTAAGATATCCTATTGATATAGCAGCATTTACCACCCAGTAAATGCTGCTTTTGTTTTGAATAAAGCCAAAAAGGCAATATAAACTTCTTTTAAATTTTCAGTCTTCTAATAGAATTCTTATTTTTGTCAGCCACAAGCCCTATTAGGGATTAGTTAAGCCTAATCCTTTTATAAAATGTGGTGTTTTAATGCTTTTTATATAGCCTAATGTTAATTTTTACGAATGAAGAAGATTGAACTTGAAATAGTTGCATTATCACATAGTTTGGCTCAGACACAAAACTATGCGATTGTATTAGGAGAGCAAGAAGGCGCAAGACGATTGCCTATAGTTATTGGAGGATTTGAGGCACAAGCTATTGCTGTAGCTATGGAAGGTATGGCTCCTAGTAGACCAATGACACACGACTTGTTTAAAAATGCCTTGGCTACTTTTGATGTTGATGTAAAAGAAGTTGTAATTAACAATCTTATCGATGGTATTTTCTATGCAAACTTAGTATGTATAAGCAATGGAGAAGAAATAGAAATTGATTCTAGAACTTCTGATGCTTTAGCTTTGGCTGTTCGTTTTAGCTGCCCGATCTATACTTATGAATTTATATTAGAGCAAGCAGGAATCATATTAGAAGAAGAAGCTGAACGTGAAGTTCAAAAAGCAAAACATCGTAGAGAACAAGGAACAGATGAAGAGACCTCTAAAGAATCTAGTAGTGCGAAACGTACTTTAGAGGATTATGATGAAGAGGAGCTTCAAGAGCTCTTAGAGGATGTATTGGATAAAGAGGACTACGAAAAAGCTGCTAAGATTCGAGATGAGTTAAACAAACGTGGAGGTGCTTAATCTTCTATTAAAAAAATAATAACGCATAAAGCTACCTTCTAAATGAAGATGCTTTGCTAAAAATATAATAGGTGAATTACATTTAAGTAATTCACCTATTCTTTTTCTTAGAAAGAAAATAAAGTTCTTAGCTAAAAGAATTATTTACCAAAAACCATGATAGCATATGTTTCACAAGACTCTTGTGACTTAGTTTTAAGTTCTACCTTAAACTTCTCTACTTCTTCCAGTTTCATCCCCTCAGTATAAGATTTAATAAAATCCTCCTGATTTCCTCCCATACAGTCAGACATCTTAGAGCGATCGCCCCCTTCTGCTAAATGCTCATTGGCACAATCACAAAACTTCTTAGAAGCTTCATCTACTTTAGACAAGTCAACTTCTGCCTCATGAATATTGATATCAGCAGGCTCTGGAGCTGTATTATCTGTGTTTATTGCAGTACTGTCAGATCCATCTGTATTAGTCCCGTTGGTATTATCGCCACCACAACTGCCCAAAAACATTGTAATAAACAAAGCAAGTGTAAGATATTTTAGTAAATTCATTCCAATTAAATTGTTTTGATTATTTTGTAATTCGTTTTCTACTTAACAAGTATATATATTTTTAAGAACTTTTTTATTATATCGACCGTTGAGATTCTAGAAAATTCACTAAGAATTCAATTAAAGACTAACTATAAAGATGAAACTCAAGGAGAATAAAGACTTTGTAAATAAGAAAGCTAAACATGAATTTAGTTTCCTATATACCATAGAAGCTGGTATTATGCTTCAAGGCACAGAAATAAAATCTATCCGAATGGGTAAGGTAAACATGAGTGATGCCTATTGTATCATAAAAAAGGGGGAACTCTTTGTTAATAATATTCATATTTCAGAGTATAAATATGGTACTTACAACAATCATGAGCCTAAGCGCCCTAGAAAATTGCTTGTAAAAAAAATAGAACTCAAAAAGCTACATACTAAAGTAAAAGAAAAAGGATTCACAATAGTCCCTTATCGTTTATTCATTTCTGATCGAGGTTTTGCAAAGTTAGAAATAGCCCTAGCTAAGGGTAAAAAGGATTTTGACAAGCGTCACTCGCTCAAAGAAAAAGACGCTAAACGTGATATGGATAGATCCTTAAAAAATTATAGCTAAGCTCCTATTCTAATAGGAATCTGTTTGGCTCTTTAAACCTTAAGTTTAACTATTCTTAGTTCTTGATAATTAGGAAAAATTCACAAACTAATGCCCAAAAAACGTATTTTTGGGCATTATCTATATTAATAGTCTATGTATTAAAAATACACTTTGTAAGACTATTAATATGTGAACCTAATTTTATTTGAATAATGATAAGACCATTAGCCGTTCTTCTATGGGCTATATTTTGTTGTACAGCATGCAACAATGCACCTGTACCTTCTTTGGAGACAACTTCTAGGGGCAAAACGGAAGCTCTTTTAGATAGTTCTACCCTAAAAATCTCTTTAGGTGTCGCCAATAGTGCTACAAAAACTGCACAAATATCGCTTAAAAGCATCCGTAACAACAACCAAATTGATTCTATACTAAACCTACATGATAGTTCTTGGGTTGATCTACAAGTACTAATTCCTGACTTAATGGTAGATATTCGATATGCCAGCACTAACAATTTCATGAAAACCAAAATTTATGATTGTGGTGAATGTTATTCTCGACTAGCTGTAGCTAAGGCTGTAATGAAAATACAGGAGGAATTGAAGTCTCAAGAAATGGGATTAAAAATGTTTGACTGTTATCGACCTCGAAGTGCTCAATACAAACTGTGGAAAGTTGTCCCTGACCCTCGATATGTATCACCTCCTGGCAAGGGATCTGTTCATAGTCGTGGAGGTGCCCTAGATTTGACGATTGTAGATGATCAAGGTGCAGAACTAAACATGGGCACTCCTTATGATTTTTTTGGAAAAGAAGCTTATTGGGCTCATATAGAAAAACAGCCTGAAGAAGTCCAGAAAAACAGGAAGCTACTCTTAACTACCATGCAAAAATACGGGTTTAAGACAGTGTCTACCGAATGGTGGCACTATTCCTATCGCCGAGCTTGGTTTCAACTCTCAGATATGCAATGGCCTTGTGATTAACCCTGACTTAATCAACACCTCATCTAGCTCCAAATTGGTGTATTTTGTGTGAAATATTTAGTATATTACAATACAACTTAACGTTAATCAATCGTTAATTAAAGTAAAAATGTAACTAAAAGATGACTTATCCAGTACTTTTTATTGTAAAAGTATGTTTAAATTTATGCTCTAACAACCTAACTAGTAATCAGAATTATTTAAGCATTTTTTGATATAACATTATTATTGATTATCATTATTCAATATTCTTGCTAAATATCAGAAAAGCATTTTATCTTTGACCAGTTTTAATTGTATTACTAAAGTTTTTATCTCTTATGAAAGTATTGAACCTAAATCGTATATTATTTTTCCTATTCATAGCTTTAGTTGGGATAGCCCAAACATCATACGCTCAGACCGAACTTGAAAAAGAGATGGCTAAAGAGCAAAAGCGCAAAGATAAGGAAGCTAAAAAATTAGCCAAACAACAAGCTAAGGCTAATGGTACTGGTGGCAATAGTGCATTGGCTAGTGGTGTAGCAAGTTTGAGCCGTGAAGAAAAAAATACTATGAAGGTCTGCCCTTTGCACAACAAACACATGCCTTTGAGCGATAATTATAGAGCCAATGCATCTGATTTTAGACAAAGTGAAGAATATCCATTTGCATATCAACTTAACTATCGTAGATATTGCAAAACTTGTACAAGCACCCTAGAGAAAGAAGAAAAAGCATTTGAGAAAGAGGAAAAACGTAATGCTAACAAAGGTAGTTTTGCTAGATGCGAAGTTCACAATCAAACTATGAAAATCAATGGTGATCACTCTTCTCTAAATTATGAGCGTAACCCAGCCTCAGATATACCACATGCAAAACAATATTTATTTAAAGAATATTGTAAAACATGTACTAAGATATACAAAATTAATAACGATGGCGCTGAGGTAGAATAGCTCTACTTTTTAGTATACATCTAGGTATAGCCAATAGTTGCATGCAATTTTATAGCAATTGTATGCAACTATTGGCTATTTTTTTTTAATTTGTTAGAAGAAATAAAATAAACACATTAATCCCAATAAAAATTTAGACTATGACAATGACCATTATCTTCGTTCTTGCTATACTTGTGGTAAGCGCTATGGTTATGCTGAAATTTCTGCGTAACGTACAACCTACATCTAGCGAAGTAGATGAAGACCTAAAAGAGTTGAAAGCAAAAGTAGCACAGTTCAAAGGTGGTTTTGTGCCTTGGTCTGAAGAGATTTCTTCTAATGACCTTGATCAGATCTTGCAAGAGGGTAAAGCTAAGACTGGTAGTGGTGTATTTATGTCTACATCGAGTGAACCTATTTTTGCTTATGCTTTTCGCAATTATATTGGTCCAGGCCGCAATGCTGTTATTTATATTCTGACCTTAGAACATGAGTTTATATTCAGAATCACCAATAAGGGAACAGAAGTAACTATTGACAATGAAAAGAAAGGACTTATCCGAGAAAATGGAGTTTATTATAACCGTATGAATGACGAAATTGCAAAAGTAAAACGTCATGGTGCGACAGGAACAAACAAAATTTATATTGGAGAAGAAGAAATCGCAAAAATTGCCTTGCCTGATGCAATCAGTTCTAGAGCATTGGAGGTTTCTAAAATAGACTTATCTGAATTGGAACAAGAGATTGTCCAAACCATGACAGTCTACGAGCTAGTAGCCAATATCGGTGAAATAAATTAAATATAACTTGACTTACATACTTAACTTGCAAAGTGGCCCATTGTGGCCACTTTTTTTGTTGCTACTATCTTCTTTATTTATCTAAGAAGAATAAGCCCTTAGCAGGTTTGTAGATAAACTTATATTCTAACAGCTCTTTTTGGAAGGGTCTCCATGTTGGATATTGTTTGCCTTTGTTATCCCTTAACACCACCTTTTTCCCTCTAAAAACAATATCATTATATCCATCCTGGTCAATATCTATAGCCTCAAAAACTAACTCAAAAGGATCAAAATATGCAGAATCTACTAAGTTAAGGTAAGTGTTTGGAGTATTATCTCCTCCTTCAAAAACATTAAATATATCAATTAACCGACCATTTTCATACTTATAAAAATGGTGCTTGCCCTCCCCTTCACAAGATGAATTTAAGACCATAAAGACAGGTGCTTGATCTTCCCAAATTTGAACAAATTTAACAGACATAGCTTGATCTTTGTGGAGTAATTGTCCATCCCTATTAAATATAAATTGCTGTTGATAAGGATAATGTTCGCAAATAGAATCAAGAGGTATAGTATATTCTATTACATAAACGGTATCTCCATACCCAAATAAAACTTGTTGGTAAAAATTAGAAATCACTCCTTTATTAGGCTCCAAAAGTCCATAAGATTTATCTAGTTTTCGGATAAAATCTGCACTATCTTGCCTCCAAGAGGTATCTAAAACAGGAACAAACACTTTTTTATACAATTCATTTTCTCTCCTAATTGCATCTTTAAACATGGTAGAATCATAAGAAACTTGAGCCTGCAAAGCTATAGAATCTTGCTCATTAGTCTTATTAGAATTGTCTTTTGCTGTATCTCCACAAGCTACCAATCCTAAATAAATAGCTATAAGAAGCAGCAACTTTAATTGAATTTTCATTTAAATAACTTCATTATTGATTTGTCAATATTACAAAAGGATGCGATTTCAGTTGATCATCTAAAGACCAAACATCTACCCTTATAGTCTTAACCCCAGATAAACCTTCTTTTATTCCATTTTCTTTAAGTATAGTATTTATAGGTTTTTCAGCTACTGTTCCTAGAATCAAAACCATTGGTTCTTTACTCACAAAGCGTTTAATAAGTGGGACCCATTTATCCCAAAGTATTTCTTCACAAGTTTTAAAAGAGGTTTCCAGATAAAAAATCAAACTAATTTTAGATTGCTTTAAATCTGGCCCTAAAATATATATAGGTGTAGTCGATTTGCCTTTTGAGGGAAATTGTTTATCTAATTCGATTGCGATTTCTGATATTTCTTTGAATGGCTTAATAGGCGTTTGTTCTGCAATAGGAGCTATAAACAACCACAACCCCAACATCAAAACAGCTCCTACATAAGCAAAAGCCTTTACAGCTTGCTCTCTACTTTGTTTTAACTTACTTATCAGATAGATCAAGGCTGCTGCCAATGATACGCTAAATAAAATAGTTCTCCATAAAGCTATTTCACCTAAGAAATAATAGCCCGCTATAGGCAATCCTAAAACTAGGATTGAGAAAATCAGTATATACAACCCTGCTCCTAACAATAGCAGTTTTCGATAAGGATAAACTTCTTCTGTTTTCCAAAGATGAAGTTGCTGAGCAATAACCAAGGCTATTGCTGGTTGAGCTCCCATTGAATAAGAAGGAAGCTTACTTGCCATTAATTCATAAAACAACCAAGAAAACATTAGCCACCCCATTAGGGATATAGTTGTAATGGATCTTTCTTTTTTAAAAAATTGCTTGAACTGATGCCAAATCCCTGCGAATACAAATGGCAACCATGTTAAGAAAGCAGCAGATAAAATTCCTAGATGGTAACCAGGAGGAGCAGTTTGTCCTAGAACACCTCCACCTACTCTTCTAAGCACATACCAATCCCACAAGAATGGTAGTAAATGTTCCTTTCGACCATGAATCTCTGTTTGCCACCATTCCTCAAAAGGTAGATCAAGAGTATTTGCCTGCCATTCTGCATAATTTTCTAGATATGACAGGTAACACCACCAACCAAAAGGCAGCATAGCTAGCAATCCAAAAAACCAAGGGTGAGTTTTTATTAAATTTTTTCGCTGAGGATGGAAGACTGCTAACCATAACCAAAGTCCTCCTGTTACAATCAGGATTGGAGGCCCTTTTGTTAAAACACCTACAGCAATCCCTACCCATAACAACAAGAGCCATTTCCATTTAGGATCAAGCACAAAATTGAGTAGTGCTAAAACTGCTACTGTTTGGCTAAACAACAAGGTAGCATCTGTCAAGCCTACTTTACCCATTATGGGCAGAACAATAGATGTAGACAATACAATAGCAGCCCATCGAGCCATTGACTCCCCAAAGACAGTCCGCCCCATAAAAAACATGCTCAAACAAGCAAGTAATATAGCTAAAGCTCCAGGAAACCTTACCGCAAATTCATTAACGCCAAATACATAATAGGAACTGGTAATGGTCCAGAAATGCAGAGGTGCCTTTCTGTGGATAATAGACCACTTGTACTCTGGATTGACAAAACTTGCCCCTCCTTGGTACATGCGTTCAGCAAAGCCTGCATAAGCTGCTTCATCTTCATCCCACAAGGTAATGCTATGGTTATTAACCAATAAGTTGACACACAGCAATCCTATTATTATCCAAAAAAAAGTAGTTTGTTTATCCTTCATTACACCCTATTACAAAAAAACGCTCCCTAAAAAAGAGAGCGCTCAAAAGTAGCGGTTTTCGCTGATATATTGTAATTCTATTAGATAGAAAGTTTATGTATTTACTGTATTAAAGGTTGCTGTAAGTTTTCGTTAATTACTCTAATCAACAAATCATTCAATTGTTCTATATCATAAGGACCAACAGTTGGCTCCAAATGAGACTCACCAACACCACTATGATCTGTCAAGAAAGTATATGTTCCGTTGGTAGCTAAAGCATAAAATCTCATCAAAAACTCTGTATCTTTATCAATACCACTAGCTGCAATAGGGATTATTTTAATACCTTTTTCACTAGCCGTTTGACCTATAGTGTGCAATTTTTCTAATTCTTTTTTGCTATAGTGAGGAGGTGCATCCAAGACTACAAAAAGTATTCTAGTTGTAGCATTTTCACGCCAAGGTTGTTGTAATATCGCTTCAGATAAAGCTGTGCTAACTGCTTCTGGATAATCTCCACCACCATCAGCATTTTGAGCATACATAAAGTTAAAAGTTTCCTCTAAATTTTCAGATAGTGCTGCTGTTCTTGTTACATAGTCATCATCTACATCTCTATAAAATAAAGCTCCTAGTTGCAAAGAAAGTCCTTCATTATTATTTTTCACAGAATGAGCAACATCCTTCACCTCTGCTTTCAAAAACTTAATTTCATCTCCCATAGAACCAGTTGCATCTACTACAAAAAACACATCAGCAGCATTGGCACTAGCCGTTGCTGTTTGGTTTTCTATAGTGTATTCATTTACACCTTCACTATGACTTATAATTTTTTTGATTTTATGTGTTTGGCCTTCATAACTAACAAAAATAGAGAAATCTGCTTTATCCACTTGTTCTTGCTTAAAAAGATTTGCCCAAAGTTGTGCAGAACCTTTATTATCTGTTTTAGATGCCCAAACGACATTTCCTGAATGATCTTTTAGTTCAACAGTGCAATTATTTAAAGGTAAGTTATTTTTATCCTTGATGGATACACTGTATCGATGTTGAGGATAAAAAGACCAATATTCTTGATAATCGTTATACATTTCTCTCTGCATAAGTGCATTCCAAAAATCCCAACCATCCAAATCACTCCACTCCCCTGCTGTCAACATTCCTGCAGGCACATCCATTTTTTCTTGGTTGGCATTATTCCCATCTGAGTTGCCTCCCATTGGTTCACCATCGCCTCTTATACTTTCTAAGAGTTCCTTTTCGTCTATTTCAAAGTTAGGAACTTTCTCATCACTTGCATTATTACCACAACTCACAAAAAACATTGTGGTTACAATAAATACTGTTAGGGTAAGTATTTGATGTGTTTTCATATTAAGTTAGATTTCTTTTTAGGCTAAAAACATTATTTATCAATAAGATATAAAGATTCTTGGACAATTACAAAACTATGACCATTGACTCTTAATGCAGAGAATTTCTTTTGTGTGTACATAGGTAGGGCTTTTTTTTCAAAATTTATGCAACTTTTCTCAAGGCTTGTACGTTAGCGCTAACTTTCCTTTTGTTTTGAGGTAAGCCACACAATGTTTTTCATCTATAAAAACTTTGGCAACATCTATATCCTGAAACCCTCCATTCACATAGAATTCTTGAGCGTTATACTCTATTTTTTTCAACTGTGTCAGCACTTCTTTTTTATTAGATTCTATGCTAAATCTAGCAGCTTCTTTCAATTGTTTTAAAATCTTTTTTTCTGAAAAAGCTGCAAAAAACTTAAGCAATACATTTTTTGATTTTGTTGTAAACTCTAGTTCATCCAAATAAATTTCCATTGTTTTAGGATCATAAGCAGGAATTCCTGATACATAGGCATAGGCAACCGTTTTTTGGGTCTTCTTTTTTTCTATTCCAACAGAGACAACAGCTCGCTCATTAGACGGAAATATCTCGACAGTCCCTATAGTATAAGCCAAATCTCCTTGTTCTTTTTCTACATACTCTTTGAGGTAAGTTTTGAGTTGGCTAGCTGCTTGATCTAACCTATATCGAGCATCTACCATCAAAGAAGTCTCTTCTGGCATTTCTTTTACTTTTTGAATCCAAAGTTGAGCAGGATTTTTCGGTTTAGGAGGTTTGGCGGCAGAATAGGTCACCTTAGGATTACACACGGCTCCTACACAAAAAACCAAATCCCCATTTTCTCCTTTAGGATTTGACAATAAAATGCGCTTAATATTGGGCAAGAGCCAAACACTAGTGCTCAACTCTTGAGGTTTATCCAAATCTGCTACATATCCTATGATTTGCTCCCTAAAATCTAAATTCCCAGCATGCTGCGCAAGCGCCTTAGACAGTTGTTTAGTCAATATCTTATCAAGGACGCTTCCCAATTTTTCTTTTATTGGGTTCAAAATAGGCATCAGTTGAGTTGCCATATCCACACCTTGTACAGCAGATGGTACACAAATTTTAGTGAATTTAATATGTCCTCCTTCTTTAGGCAGCTCAATAACCAAATTTGCCCTATTGCCTACCTTTATTTTGCCTTTTGCCGAAACTATTGCATCTACAGTACAGCTCAAATTTCCATTTATCTTATAGCTTTCTCCAAATGGTAATGCATTTTGCTGGTAGCTCATTTTCACAAAAACTTTCGTTTTAGCTCTAGTCTCTAAAACGTCTTTATTTATATCTAGATCCAAGGACTCCAACCGTACATTATACTCCATATTTAGCTCTACATTCAAGCTTTTATCTATCCATTTAGTTACAGTTTTTGTTACATAACGTAGTAAGGAAGCTACCCAGCTTTTTTTAGTTTCTTTTATTGCTTTTTGGGCTAAGATTTGAGCATTAATTGTTCCTGTTTCTCCTTTTAGGATTGGCTGTTCTATCTGTTTCCATATCGATTTTTCTAACTCATTCATATTAATATGAATAGGCAGTGAAATATGGGAATCCTTAAGCTGAGGAATACTGACAGGAGCAACTTCTTGAGGAGGTCGCTTGGCGACAGAGCAAGCTGACAGCAAAACTAGGCTCAACAGATATACGTATAATTTCATTTTAGCTAGACTTTAGTATGTTTAGACTTTTCTACTTCAGATAGTCAGAATTTATTTTAGTCTAGACATCCCAAACTCCATAGCATAATCCTCTTTTGTACCATAATCTGCTTCATATTCTTCTTCTAAGTTTCCTAAATAAATAACATCTTCTGTTATCCAGTTCACTTTTAGCTTTGCAGGTTTTACTGAGGTGTCATCAGAAGTTAAGATTACAAACTCCCCTTCAACTACCCAACCTCCTGTTTCATATACCTCATTGGTTGTTTCACTAATTGGCGTAAAAAAATTATAGTCACCACTTTCATGTAAATCAAGACCACCAGGCTCATGGTTTTGCATCCAAACTCCAGTTATTTTTGTTTCGAGGTCGCTAGTTGAAGTTTCTTCTGATTTAGGTTCTGGTGTTGGCTCTGGTTTATCGACTTCAGTAGTATTAGCATCTGGCGTGGTTATGGTATTATCAGTATTTTCACCAGCACAAGCTACCATAAAAAAGGCAAATGCAGCCACTACACACAAGTTAAGGTATGTTTTCAACATAGGTCAAGCAATTAAAAAGGTTATAAATAGTGCGTCTATTACAAGAAGAAGATTACTTCCTCCAGTAAGTTAGCATTTTTTTAATTATGTTCATATCCTTTTTTTCTATATTCCTTCCTTCTTTGTTTTCTTCATTATCAACTACATCATAAGCTTTCAGCAATTCAATAGCTTCCCTATTTTTTGCCATTTTAGCAATAGATAAGGGTGTACTCCCATCAAAAACTTCCTTGATATTAGGTTCTGCACCATTCTCTAAAAGGAACTTAGCAATATCTAAATGTCCAAAACGAATGCTTTCGAGCAATGGAGCTGTAAAAAACTCAGGGTGCTGATAATTAGGGTCAATCCCCATTCTTATATGGTATTTTACCAATTCTATATTTCCTGTTTGAGAAGCTTGCAGCATCTCTTTCCAATCACCTCCTGACATATCTTTATGTTTTATACTGATTTAGGCACAAACTCCAAACAAACAGAGTTGATACAATAGCGTCTACCTCCAAACTGCTTGGGGCCATCCTCAAATATATGCCCTAAATGACTCTCGCAGTTGGCACAAAGCAATTCCACGCGTCTCATTCCATGGCTATAATCCCCCTTTTGCACTATATTTGCAGACTCTAACTCACCCCAAAAGCTAGGCCATCCACAGCCTGAGTGGTATTTATGGGTAGAACTAAATAGCTCATACCCACAAGCCTTACAGTTGTAAATACCTTCTTCTTCATGTTCATAATATTCCCCAGTGAAAGCACGTTCTGTCCCAGCTTCTCTTAAGACTTTATACTCTAAATCGTTAAGCTGAGCTTTCCACTCTTCTGTTGTTTTTTCTACTTTTTTCATAGCTGTATTTCTTTCTGATAATAGAATTATTCTCCATTTCTAAACAAAAAAAAGAGCAAGATGTTTTCACCTTGCCCTCCATCTTTATCTTACCTTTTTATTCAAATATTTCATCCTTATTTTCGTTATAACTATAATCGATTACTTTATATCCTTCTTCTCTTTTTATCAAAATTAATCGCTCATAAAGATGCTTGTTTTCATATTCAGTATGGTAATCTAAAATATAATAGTCCTCTCCATCTTTACTTTTATGGTAAGAATCTAGCAAAAAATGCTTTTTTAAAGCACCTGTTACAGCTTCTTTATCCCCCATTAGCTTAGACCATTTTTCAGCAGCAGGTGCTTCTTTATCCAACAAAAGTTCCAATTCGGTAGGGTCTTGATGCTCCAATGCAGCAAAAAATGCTTCTGCAGCTTCATCCGAGTTATTTCCTTCATCTTCATGAGCATGGCGTTTCTCTCTATTCGTAAAATACTCATACTCTTCTATATAGAATTTGCCATCTTTTTTGAACAAAATTAAATCCTCATACAAAGTCTGATTTTCATGTTTCACAGTATAATCCAACACACATTCAATTCCTCCGTTTTTCTCTTTGGCATCACTACCTGTATTCTCAAAATCCACTAGCTCTCCATATTTCTCCTTCTTTTCTAAAAAAGCGATGAGTTGCTCTTCAGACACATTACTGAGCAAACGCTCAGACATCAACTCTGCTACTTTTTTGTAGTCCTTTGCTTTACAATCTTTATAAAACTCTTTTGCCACGGCTTTTGCATCATCACCTATCCCCAACATATCTTTGCTGGTGGCATAATAATAACTAGCTATCTTAAACCCATCTTCACGTTCTATTAATTCTATTTCATCATACAATGACTGCTCTTTTCGCTTCACTTCATAACGAGCAGTTGCAACTGTAAATTCATTTGTTTTACCCATTTTAATTGACATAGGACTAAAGGACTCTATAGTTCCATATTTCTCCATTGTTTTGAGCAAGCCAATCCACTCATCCCTTGTCACAGATTCAGTTAAGATCTCATCTAAAAACTTTTCGGTATCTCCATACTCATCTGTTTTTAACACCTCATAAAACTCACTAAGAGCCTCTTTGACTTTATCTTCCTTTCCTGTTTTAGTAGAGTTTTCGCAACTCCATAAAAACAGACTAGGGACAACTACAAACAACATTAAATAATACTTTTGCATGTTTTTTCTTTTTGGGGTGATATTAGACTTGTTGCGATGAAGCCTTCAAATGTCTAAAAATAGCGTTTTTCGACACACTAAATCGCTCCTCGCAACAAGTCTATTAAATTTTTGTTTGAATAAATTCAAAGTAATAGCCTTTTATACTTAAGTACAACTAAAAAGGCCCAAAGGCTATTTTTTCTGAGGGAACACCAAGCATTTTTAAGGGAATCCTATATCTCCCAAGCTAACAATTGATCAATAGCTTCTCTACTTGGAGGGCGTACTAATGCTAACTTCTGAGGTTTCAACTGACTAATTAAGTAGTCTATTGCAGGATTAATCCATGCTTTGCTCTCCTCGTCTCGATAATACAACATGGAGGTAATCTGATAATAGCGTGTTAGTCGCTCAAACAAAGGTTTAATCGTCGCTTCAATAGTATCTTTATTCTGTGTTAGCAAAGAAATAGCTAGCTTCTGTACTTGATACAAATCCTCCTTTAGAAAGGCTGCATCTACATCAGAAAGTTGATCCATACTAGCCTGTATCTCCTGAATCATAACTTGTGAGCCCTTAGATTTCACCATAGCCCGAAGCATATCCAACAGCATAATATTTCCTGCCCCTTCCCAAATAGGAAGCACCATTACATCACGCATTATTTTAGGCATAACACCATCTTCTATATATCCCAAACCACCCATCAGTTCCATGCTTTCACGCACACTATACACGGTGTCTTGAGCGGTTATTTTCTTGACCATTGGAGTCAAAAACCGAATTAAGTCTTTTGCTTGAGTATCGCCATTATCAGCCTTATCTAGAGTCTCTATAGCTCTCCATGTTATGTAGAAGTTAGCCACATTCAAAGCACCTAATTCAAGTAGTTTAGTTCGGACAAGTGCATGATCTAGGACATTAGCACCAAAGGTGGTACGGTACTTCAAAAACTGATAAGCTTCTATCAGTGCTCTACGCATACCCGATATAGCAGCCACAGAATTGTATAACCTAGAGAGGTTAATCATATCTGTCATTATCTTAAACCCTTGCCCCTTCTCTCCTACCAACTTACCCTCTGTATCTGTCATTATGCACTCTGCACTAGCCATAGAACGTACACCTAATTTATCTTTTAGGCGAATGACATCCATTTCATTTTTGCTACCATCTCGTTTTTGCTGCTCCACCAAAAATATCCCTAGTCCTCTAGTACCTTCTACTGCTCCATGAGGGCGAGCTAAAGCAAAAATAATTTCAGCATTTACATTGCTGCAAAACCATTTTTCCCCATTCAATAGGTAATACTTTTCCCAATACTGTTGGGCAGTCACCAAGTTAGCTCCAACATCAGAACCACCTGCTTTTTCGGTCAAGAACATAGCTCCTGTATATAAATGCTCCGGATTTTCGGTATAAATATGTGGCAACAAACGAGCTTTATCCTCTTCATCGCAATAACGATCAATCAAACGAGCTACACCATCCGTCATGCAAAGTGGACAATACAAACCGCTCTCACTCATAGCATATAAATAACCTGCTAAAAATCCTAATCGGTGGCGTTCCTGCTGAAATCGCTGTCTATTGTTAGGCTCCCATTTCACAGAAAACATTCCTGATTCTACAGCTATTTTAGTTAGCTCCTCATAAGCTGGGTGAAACTCTACCTTGTTGATCGTTTCACCATAAAAATCACGCTTAACCAATACTGGCCCTTGCTTGTCCGCAATAAGCGAAAGTGGATTCATTTCTCCAGCAGCTTGCTGCCCCAAACGTTGCAGTTTAGATAACATAAATGCTCGACCTGCATTAGAAATATATTTATCTATAAAATGCTTCAAAATCAAATCACTCTCAAAAAAATTATGACTTACTGCAAAGTCTTTATCTAATACTCTATTCATAGCTTTACCAAAATTAATAGGTCATTTTAATACTCTATATCCTAACATGCTCTAAAGCGCATTTAATGCTCCTCTCAAATCAGGATGTACAAATGTAATAGACTTCAGTAGTCCTTTATTATCGCCTTTGTAGCTCTTCATTTTAGGAGGAGGAATATCCCTATATGCTTCTGCTGATTTTGCTTCGTACTTTGCTATTTTTGCTTCATACTTTGCTTGATGTTTTTTCTCTTTTTCACTTTGCCCATAACTTAAGATCATCTTTATCCCCTTTGTTCCTTTGAATGGTGACTTGTCTGCAATCAAAAAGAATTCAGGATCTATTTCTTCTAAGCCTTCTTCCTTTTTTAAAATTTTATAAACTTCCTTAGCAGTCATTCCTGTTTTTAATCCATAAGGTAGAACAGCTTTAACGTTAGAACCTTCCAGCTTTTCTACATCAACGTCTATCATACCAATTGTATAAAAATCTTCTGTTTTCTTTTTATACGCTGCAACACTAACAGCTCCTTTGGGAGAGTAAAATTTAGTTGCACCAGCCTCTAGACCTCGTCCATGAAAGAACTTTATATCATTATGAGGAATAAGACTAGCCAATTCAGATTTATCCTTAAACTCTTTAGCCATAAAATCTACTATGCTTTTGTCTTGAGCATTCATTTGGGTGACAAGCAATAACACAAACCATAACAAAAATATCTTCTTCATAATATTTGTTAAATTAACTTTAATGAAAATTAGTTTCAGTGCATAAAATACGATAATAAACTACAAAAAAAGCCCTAAGCATAAACTAAATTACACTTAGAGCTTTAACATTAAAAGTATCTAACTTCTTATTTTTTCTTAGGTTCCACATCTAACTTGTGATCAATAGGCTGATCTGCTTTGAAATCATACAAAGTGACATAACGCAAATCATAATAAGACACCCAATAGTCTCTCAACGCTTGTATCTGGCTTTTTCGAGCATTATCTCTACTTGTAAAAGCTTGGTTTAGGTCAGTTATTCCAATTTTACCAATGCGATAACGCTTAGTCGCCAAATCATAACTTTTGTGCGCTATCTCAAAGGCCTTCTTAGCAATTTTCACCTTATTAGACATCAGGTCAAAACGCTCAATATTGAGTAGAATATCCTGCTCAAAAGAGATTTTCTCTTGCTCTATATTTAACTCTGTCAGTTCCTTATTAGCTAAAGCTACCTGACGTGCCCCTTTTCTCCGTCCCCAATCGGCAATTGGCACATACAAAGACACAGACAATTGCTCTTGATCTTGCGGATTAGTATAAGCTTCTGGTAATGTAGCTCCTGTTTGCGTTAGACCGAAATTAGCTTGGATGTTTAGAGACACTCCATTGTTCCATTTTGCTTCTCGAACATCTCGTTCTGCTTCTAAACGACGGCGTTGATGTGCGGTGGCCATCTTGCGGTTTTTATAAGCCTCTTCTATAGCCTTATCCTTATCTATCACTATATTTTCTAATTCATCATCTAGCTTCAAATCAAATTTTACAGCTTCTTTGATATTCAGGAAATTTCGAAGATTCTCTCCAGAAGATCTCAAATCAGAGGTTGCTTGAGCTACCCTCGCTTCTGCATTCATAACCTGCAATTCGATTTGTAACAACTCATTTTCTGCAATTTTACCTACAGTGTATCTACCTTTAGAGATTTTATATAAAGTATCTGCATTAATCTTATCCAACTGTGCAGATTCTAACTCTAGCTGTGCTGTATAATAATTAAAAAAGAACATAGTTGCTTGTATAGAAATACTTTCCATCTCCTCAGCACTTATTTTTTTAGATTCTTCGTAGCGTAAAGGTTCAATTTTTCGTTCCCAACGCATAGCATTAAACCTAAATATAGGTTGGCTGATATTTAGATAAATAGGGTTAGACAGATAATTGACAGTCCCAAAGTTAAAGTTGTCTGTTCTATCTAAATCAAGTCCCAACTCGACTTGTCCACCAGTCCAAGGAATAGATTGAGAGACCATAAATCCAGCAGAGTTTCGCATATAGCTTTGGCCTACATACTTAGAGGAACCATCATCCTGAATTTGATTGACCAAACTTCTTGTCAAAGAAGGCAATGTTGCTTGAAACCCAATTTGGGGTAAATATTTGGCCTTAAATGAGCGATATTGCCAGTAACTACTCATCAAACGTACAGATACTTGGCGTGATTGTATAGACTGTTTTTGTGCTCGACTTATAACCTCTTCTAAGCTCAACGCTAAGTCTGTTTGTGCAAAACTTGAAAGCTGACAGCCAAGCACAAGAAGTATAATATATGTTATATTTTTCATATTGATTTAGATACAATTTTTAATAGATTCTTATTAGTTGTAAGAATTCCTCTACAGTTATTATTTTAATATTAATCTAATCTCAAGGCTTTGATAGGGTCTTGGATAGCTGCTTTTCTTGCAGGGAAAAGTCCAAACACAATTCCTACAAAAAAGGAAACGCCAAAAGATAAGAGTATCGACCATAATGACACTATAGTTGGTATGTCAGAATAAGAACCAATTACTCCTGCAATGACAAAACCTAGTATAATCCCTACCAATCCTCCTAGCAGAGAAATAAATACAGACTCAAACAAAAATTGTGTAATAATATCGAACCGAGTAGCGCCTAAAGATCGTCTAATTCCGATTTCTTTGATACGTTCTAATATAGAAGCTAACATAATATTCATGATACCAATACCTCCCACCAATAAGGAAATACCAGCAATAGCACTCAATACTAGATTGAAGGTTTCTTGTGTTTTTTCTTGCTCTTGTAGTAGCAATTCAGGAATCTCTATTTCAAAGTCAACCACCTGATGATGACGACGCTTGATAATTGCAGCAGCCACTTTAGCTACAGCTTTTAGGTCTTTAGAATTATTAACTTGTATAATCAACTGATCTAACTGATGATAATTAGGAAATTGCTGTTCTTCCTCTCTACGCATAAGTGTAGCTTGATCAATCTTTGCTCTATTTCCAAAACGCAAAAGCACTGTTTGAAGAGGAATATATACATCTTGGTTTCTATCTCTAAGACCCAAATCTTCCAAATCAGTACTAGAAGATGCTGTTTTCTCCAAAACTCCAACTACCGTAAACCAAACATTCCCACATTTTATACGCTTGTTCAAAGCCGATTCTCCACTAAAAAACTTAGTAGCTATATCATGCCCAATTACACAAACAGGAGAACCTTTATCTTCCTGGATTTTTGCAAAGAAAGATCCCTCCATCAAGTCTAGAGAACCTACTTTGAAATAATCGTTATTTGTTCCAATCAGTTTTATCTCTCTAGACACACCATTACGTACTGCACGCTTGCTCATCTCTATTTCCGGATAAGCCAATGAGATGTATGGAGACAAGACTTTTTCTATGTTTCTAAAATCATTGATATGTAACCCTGGAGAGTATGGTGCACGTGTTTTTTTGCCACTATCATCCTTCAAGTCTTCTTCTTCTGGCAAGACTTTTTCTATGACAATATTATTGGTTCCAATGAGTTTCATTCGTTCCAAAATACTCTGTTTTGCTCCTGTTCCGATTGCCAACATAGCAATAACAGAGGCAACTCCAAAAACTATCCCAAATGCGGTTAGAAAGCTTCTTATTTTATTATCAATAATAGCCTCTAATGCTAGGGTTAGATTGAAAAGAATTCTTTCTTTCATAATCCTTGTTTTACAGAATTTTGCCATTGAATAGAACAGTTTAAACTATTCTAAACTCAGCAAAAACTCAACTGAAATACTACCAGCTGAAGTCTGGTAGGTTAAAAATTAGGACTATAAGTCCCCTGACTATTCTAAAGAAATATTATTCGAGTTATCACTTTGCTTAGAATCGTTGTGATTCTCTATATATGCTTTGATTACTTCAT
>JAAEPD010000564.1 GCA_024222455.1 Aureispira sp. | reverse complement strand
GTGTCAAGTCTCACACTTATGAAGTTTGGGGAATGTAAAAAAACACTGCAGATCCTGGCAATTTTAGCCCCGGATAGTTAGCTTCCATAGATTTTCACGAAACTTGCACCAACAGTAGTCCAAGACATAGGCTATTGGACGGCGCATTCGGTATTGCCACGAAAATTCTTATCGTTGCTATGGAAACGGCCAAAGTTGGTAAGGTCCGGATTTTTTGCGATTTTTGACCTTTTTTTTGCTATTTCTCAGCAACGAAACGCTGCAGGTGGTACTGTGATACATCAAAATCTTTGTTTAGACAAGGTCTATCAATAACAAAAAGAAATAATTGAAAACAGTAAGTTATGTAACCATGGCAACAAGAAAACCCTCATTTTTAGCTAATTTTTCGCATTTTTCAACATTTTTTGGCTATTTCTCAGCTGAGAAACGGTGTAGGTGGTGTTGTAATACACCAAAATCTTTGTCTAGACAAGGTTTACCAGTATCAAAAATAAAAAGTTGAAAAACATAAGTTTTGTAACCATGGTAACAAGAAAACCACAATTTTTAGCTCATTTTTCGCATTTAATGAACAGTCCCTAGAGGTCACAAATTACAATTTTTCATTAGCCAAAATGAACTTCCAAACAACCTGAAGCAAGTTCAAGCCTAATATGGCATAGATATCCCTTAAGACGCTCATTGCGGCTACCATTCTGGTAATCTGGTAAAAGAAGTTTGAGTCTTGACAAAGGAAGAACGAACAGAGTGAGTCTCTTCCTGTGTCAAGTCTCACACTTATGAAGTTTGGGGAATGTAAAAAAACACTGCAGATCCTGGCAATTTTAGCCCCGGATAGTTAGCTTCCATAGATTTTCACGAAACTTGCACCAACAGTAGTCCAAGACATAGGCTATTGGACG
>JAAEPD010000563.1 GCA_024222455.1 Aureispira sp. | reverse complement strand
TGGACCAATGGACAAACTTATACCTCCGACAACATTACTGCTATGGACACTATTGTAGGTGGTGCAGCCAATGGTTGTGATAGTATTACAACACTAAATCTGACTATTAACACACCTGCTATGGGAACGGATACTCAAGTAGCTTGTAATAGTTATACTTGGACCAATGGACAAACTTATACCTCCGACAACATTACTGCTATGGACACTATTGTAGATGGTGCAGCCAATGGTTGTGATAGTATTACAACACTAAACCTGACTATTAATACACCTGCTAATGGTACTGATAATCAAGTAACTTGTGATAGCCTAACATGGATAGATGGGGTGACTTATACAAGCAATAACTCTACTGCTATGGATACTATTGTAGGTGGTGCAGCCAACGGCTGTGACAGTATTGTCACACTAAATCTGACGATTACTCCTTTAGATACCACTATTAGTTATACTGATTCTACAATTACAGCCAATGCTAGTGGAGCAACTTACCAATGGATTGACTGTGATAACTCTAACACTCCTGTAGTAGGGGCAACTAATCAAATCTTTGCACCTTCGGCTATAGGAAATTATGCTTGTATTGTTAATAATGGTTCTTGTTCTGATACTTCAGCCTGTGCAGCTATTACTACAATCAATGTTCATAAATTATCAACATTGGACATGAATATTTATCCAAATCCAGCTCAATCTAATCTGACTATTGACGGAGGTAAATATACAGTTGAGTCTATTATCGTTTATGATTTTTCAGGAAGAGTAGTTAAATCAGTGACTCCTAATGTAACTGTTGTCAATTTAGCTATAGAAGATTTACCTGTTGGAATCTATGGTTTAAAACTATTAGTAAACAAACAAACTGTTCATGCTCAGTTTATCAAAAACTAAGGAGTTTAATTTTCTTTTCTAAGAATTAGAACATTTATATCATGGCTAAAATGGCAGTTATCTGCTGTTTTAGCCATTTTTTTGTACAAAACACCCATCAAAGCAAATAATTTACACTTACAAATAAAAAACACCAAAAACAAACCCCTAATAACCAACAAACTACTTAAAAACACCCTAAATGAATGTAATTATTTTGATTATTTTATTGCAATTTGTAATTAATTGGAGTACATTTGTAGTGCTATGAAATTATATCATTAACTAAATACATTTATGAAGACTAAAAATTTATCAGTAACACTATCTGCAATCGTTTTAATGTTGGTTGGTTTTTCACTCAATTCTACACAGGCTCAAAAGCTTGACAAATTTGGGAGCTCTACTAAAAAAACAATGGGGCCTAAAACATTCAGAGTACCTTATACTGATGTAGTGACTTACTTAGGCCATGCCGCTCCAGGTAATGAGGACGAAACTAAGGATGGTAAAAAATTCTATTACATCTATGTTTGGATTCCTTCTGTTGCACCAGAACTAGGGGTGCGCATGATGTCTCCAGTAGGAAAAACAAAGGTGAGTAAAAATGCAATCCAATCTGCTGCTTACGAAAAAAATGCAGACAGCAAGGACTACTTTGACACTTACATTACCCTAGAAAAGTCTTCTATTACCAAAAAAGGAGAAATTTCGGTAGAAAATGCAAAGGCAGCAACTTGGACTACTTTAGATCGTAATGATGACAGTAGCGAAATGCCTAAACAACCTAGTGGAAGTAGTTACAATTCTTTGTTGCGCTACAAAAGTAAAGCAAGCGATCCATTAGGTGCACTATCTGTAGGTTTGTACAGAATTGGTTTTACTACTTACAAAAAAGGTGAAGTCAATGGTACTTTCTTGGCAGAAGTAGCTGCTCCAGTCAAATTGCCAGGTGTAGCAATGGCTAAAACTATAGAAAACCTAAAACTTAAATTAGAGAAATAACCCTCCCCCTTTTTTAACTCAAACAGCTAGTTTTCAGTCTAGCTGTTTGGGCCTTTTTCTAGCATTTATATTTTTAAAGTAATAATTCACCATCAAAAAAATTCACTTCTATGAGAGAAAGAACAGATGAACCAACTGTGTATGATATCCCAAGCGAAGATGAAAGAATGAATTGGGCTATGGAAAAAGCAAAGTTAACCTTACACCATTTTGAGGACAGTCTCAAAAAACCAGCTCCATCTCAACAATACTTTTCAGTAAAAGTTAAGATAGTTGATGGAGAGCATACAGAGCATATCTGGTTGGGAGATCCCAGTTTTGACCAAGACAACAATCTTTTTGGAGTTGTAGGCAATCGCCCTATTGATGTTTCTACTGTCAAACTTCACCAAAAAATAGGCATAACCAAAGATTTGGTATCTGATTGGATGATTATAAAAAAAGGCCGATTAATTGGAGGTTACACTATTAGAGCTGTCCGTGATGGACTAGAAGGAGATGCTTTAGTAGACTTTGATGAGAGTCTAGGAGGCATTCGTGTAGATGAAGGAGAAGACTATTTTGAACCCAACTTTGACACTCCTGAGGGCGCAATTTTAGCCTTAGAATCAGCATACGATGAAGATGATATAGAAAAGGCTCTTGCTTGCAAAGATTTTGGAAAAGAAGCGGAGATTATGCTCACCCCAAAAATCCCGATTAACCCAGATCAAGAAATGATAGACAAAACGGCTGAAGTCCTTAAGTTATCATATATACAACATCTAAAAGAAAATGGGATGCCTAAATTTGATGGTGTAAAAAGAGCATTCCCTGACCGAACCCCATTATCCGAAAACCACTACTTGATTACTGAAGTTTGCACCTACCCTGATGGAGTACAATCAATACAACAACTCAATACCTATAAAACTGAAGAAGGTTGGAAGGTTTTAGCACCTGAATTCTAATCATTTTACCCCAACTCACTATAAACCTAAAGCTACTCTCCCCAAAGAGTAGCTTTTTTTTTATCTTTATTTGGAATCGATATTAAAAAGTGCTAAAACTGCATATATAAACGTTAATTGTCAAAACAATAAAAATCACAATTATGGCCCTATCTTTAGGACATCTCCAATGGCGATATGCTACCAAAAAATTTGATAGCTCTAAAAAAATTAGTCCCAGCAACTTACAAACACTATTACAATCAGCCCAACTAGCTGCATCTTCTTATGGATTGCAACCATACAAAATATTGCACATCAAGAATACAGAACTTCGTGAACGATTACGTCCTGCTTCATGGAATCAAGCACAGATAGTAGAAGCATCTGACCTACTTGTATTTTGTGCTTATAATCAGTTTGACACACAAACTATTGATGACCATTTAGCTCTAGTTTCTCAAGTAAGACATCAAGACATGGCCAACCTAGAGGGGTATGGAAATTTTATGAAAACTAAACTTTTAGGGCTTTCTCAAGATACACTACAGAATTGGATGGCTAAACAAGCTTATATTGCTTTAGGTTTCTTACTAACAACTGCTGCTCAAATGGGTATTGATGCTTGTCCTATGGAAGGTTTTGAAGCATCAGAATACACTAAAATACTCAACCTCAAAGGTCAAGGGTTACAACCAACAGTAGCAGTTACCTTAGGCTATAGAAGTGCTGAAGACGGTTTGGCTAAAGCACCAAAAGTTAGAAAACCACTTAGTGAATTAGTGATTCCTCTTTAGATATAATATACAACATATATTTGTAGCCTATTCTCTAATTGAGGATAGGCTCTTTTTATGGTCATTATTCACCAAAAACAAACTTATCTCATCATTATTAGTGATTTTTGTTATTATTTTTCAGGAATTAAAATATTATTTTTAGATTAGTCTAAACTTTTAATTCAACAACACTAATTCTATAAAAATGTGGAATAATATCGTACAATTTTTCAGTGAAATAGATCCTGTCCTTGCAGCTTTTCTGGCCACCACTTTTACTTGGTTAGTTACAGCTTTAGGAGCTTCTTTAGTTTTCTTTTTCAAAACCATGAATAGAGCTGTACTAGACACTATGCTAGGTTTTACAGGAGGTGTAATGATTGCAGCAAGTTTTTGGTCCTTACTTTCACCTGCTATAGAAATGAGTGGAGGCGAAGGTTTTGTCAAGGTTTTTCCTGCAGCAGTAGGTTTCTTGTTAGGAGCAGGTTTTTTATACTTTTTAGATAAAACGCTACCTCATCTACATCTTAATTTTGATATAGAAGAGACAGAGGGAGTGAAAACCAAATTACATAATACTACCTTACTCATTTTAGCAATAACTCTACACAATATACCTGAAGGATTAGCTGTAGGTGTACTTTTTGGAGCTACAGCAGCAGGTGTAGATGGTGCTACAGTAGTTGCTGCACTAACATTAGCTATAGGTATTGGGATTCAAAATTTTCCAGAGGGTTTTGCAGTAGCTATGCCTCTGAGAAGATTGGGCGTTAGCCGAAAAAAGAGCTTTTGGTATGGGCAACTTTCTGCTATAGTAGAACCTGTAGCTGGAGCTTTAGGAGCTTGGGCTGTCATAGTCTTTGTTCCTATACTACCTTATGCTCTAGCATTTGCAGCAGGTGCTATGATCTATGTAGTGGTGGAAGAAGTGATTCCAGAAACACAACGAGATAAGTATACAGATGTAGCCACATTAGGCTTCATGCTAGGTTTTGTAGTTATGATGTCTTTAGATGTTGGTTTAGGCTAGAAAATAAAGAAAGAGCATATTCTCACAGGTAGAATATGCTCTTTATATTTTTGTAGAACTAGGTTCTAAACTATACTGTAAACAAGCGATTAACAAACTCTGTCAATAACACTTTTCTGTATTTTGCTGGTAGGCTATTCAATATATTATTGATAAAAGCAAACTTGTCTGGAATTGGATTATCACCTCCCATTCCCAACATTTCTTCTAAGCTATCAAACATCTCAGGAGAAAAATTAGCAAACATACCTTCTATCACTTCTGGAGCAATAGCAAACGCTTCTTCCTCTTCTGGCTTATTTTTCAATTCAGCAATACAAATTACTAAGTCTCTCAACATATCATCGATATGAGGTACATTCGCACGATTGATACTTAAGTGTAATGCCTCTACAGCATCATCACAGGCCAATTGTACTTGTAAGCCCCATTCACCTTTAGCCTTCATAGCATCAGACAACTCAAAAATATTGATAGCAGGATCGCTAGAAGCAATCGCCACTAGATTCATAGCAGGCTTCCCCATTACATACAACCCAGGAATCTTCTCAATGCCTTCTATTACATGTTGTGTAGCCTTCTGACCAGCATCTACAATCTCCATATACCCATCTTGCCCCATAGCTTTGAGTACAGCCCAAGCACCAGCCATTGGTCCACCAGTCTTACTAGACAATACCGTAGGATTCACGATACTATAACCTGCCCAACTTGCACAAGTAAAGATTTGATAACGACGCAAATTAGCATCCTTGTGCAACACACAAGAAGCGCCTTTGGCAGCATATCCATACTTATGAAAATCGCAAGACATAGAAGTCACGCCATCTACACTAAAATCAAAAGCAGGTATATCATAGCCTAATTTTTTGGCAAAAGGCAAATACATACCTCCTACACAAGCATCTACATGACACAGAATACCTCTATCCTTAGCCATTTTAGCCAAATCTTCAATAGGATCAATAACTCCATGAGGATAGGATGGTGAAGATCCTACAATCATAATTGTATTTTCAGTTATAGCAGCTTCTGTAGCCGCTACATCTGCCATAAATGTCTCTTTATTAACAGGAACTACTACCACATTTACATCTAGATAATGTCCTGCTTTATGAAAAGCAGCATGTGCTGTACGAGCCACTATAATTTCTGGTTTTGTAATCTCTGGTTTGACATCTCTAAAATAATCTCTAGCTGTTTTGACAGCCAACATAATACTCTCTGTTCCACCAGAAGTGAAGTTTCCAGTAGTTTCTTCATTACCTCCCAACAACTCAGCAGCCATAGTAACTACTTCTGTTTCTAACTGTCTTAAACTAGGAAAAACAGTAGGATCCAAAGCGTTCTCACCCAAAAACATTAAATAAGCCTTATATACTACTTCTTCTATCTCTTTAGCAGCTTCATAAGTATAGCCAAAGACTTTACCTGATCGCCAAGGAACATCATTAGATTTCATACTTTTTAATTGCTCCAAGATAGTTTCACCAGCAATACCATTTTCAGGGATTTGAACACGTTGTTTTGTCATTGTTTCCATTCTTATTTTTTGATTTTTTGTATGAGGGGAGATTTTATATAAATAGTTTATGCATTTTACTAATCACTTAATTAGGTAAAACTTCAAAAACTAAAGATAAATTGAACACTTATACAAAAGTACAACATTTTTTGAATAAATGTTTAATTTTTATAATCTTTTTTTGATTCGTTTCTACTTATTCTAACAAAAGAAAGCCCCTTGGTAGTAGCTTATCACTGCCAAGGGGCTTTTTATATCTAAAATTTCTTTTAAGTCAATCGCTGCAAATACATCTGAATGGTATTTTGCAAACCAAAATACAGTGCATCCGAAATCAAAGCATGGCCTATAGACACCTCCAACAAACCAGGTATATTATCCTTGAAATAACGCAGGTTCTCTAAATTCAAATCATGTCCTGCATTGATTCCAACTCCTACAGCATTGGCAACCTCCGCTGCTTTAATATAAGGAGCAATAGATACCTCTGGATTTTGAGCATAATGCTCTGCATAAGGTCCAGTGTACAATTCTATTCGATCTGCGCCTACTTCTTTTGCGCCTTCTATATATTTAGGATAAGCATTTACAAAGATCGATACTCGAATATTTTCGGCATGCAACTCTGCTATAATATCTTTGAGATAATCTGCATGTGTTACCGTATCCCAACCATTATCAGAAGTCAAGGTAGTTTGAGCATCTGGCACTAAAGTGCATTGATGTGGCTTATGCTTCAAGACCAAATCCATAAAAGGTCTATGCTGTGGATTGCCTTCTATATTAAACTCTGTAGTCACAATTGGCCCTAATGCTGGCACATCACTATATTTGACATGGCGCTCATCTGGACGAGGATGAACCGTAATCCCTTCTGCTCCAAACAGTTCACAATCTTTAGCTACTTTCACTAAATCTGGCAAATTGCTACCTCTAGAATTTCTGATCAGTGCAACTTTATTGATATTGACACTCAAACGTGTTTTATGTTCCATAATCTTATTTTAATATGCTCTTGAGAACTAAGAATCAAATTTGAGACAAAAATAAAAATATTCCTTAGAATATAGGCAGATTCGGTCAGTGATAGAGGTTATATAATTCATCAAATATTATTTTTATATTTACCTTCCTATGACATCAACTACTGCCATATTATTTTTCACACGCAGTGCTTGGGCTGAAACCCAACACAAAACCTTTGCAACAGGCAAAAGCAATGAAGCTATTGCAAAAAGGTTAATCCAGCGTACTCGAAAGATTGCACATAGTTCAGGTTTAGATGTCTTTGAAACAAATGATCAACAGCAAGGAAATACTTTTGGGGAACGACTAAACTATGCCATCCAAAAAGTTTTTGACAAAGGCTACCAACAAGTTATTGCTATTGGCAATGATAGCCCACAGTTAACAACACAAGATATACTAGAAGCAGTGCAACAACTGCACAACAACAATCTAGTTATAGGCCCATCACAAGATGGAGGTATTTACCTATTAGGAATACACAAAGACTATTTCCAAAGCAGCTTATTCATAGCATTAGATTGGCAAACCAGCAATTTGCTCAATTCATTCAAAACATATATTCAAGAAATAAATGGGCAGTTGGCAGAGCTAGCAACATTGCAAGATGTAGACACAGCTCTTGACCTCCAACAACTGCTCTCCAAACTAAAAGGTTTAGCGATTCGTTTCTACACGATTTTATGGCAATTAGTTCAAGTTAGTTATGCCCCCATAGCTACTCGTTCTATCACCATAACAGGTAAATTCTACCTCGCCAACACCTCACTCCGTGCTCCTCCAAGGCCTTATTAAAAATCACACACTTACATTATTGGTTGCATTCATTCATTCTTTCACAAGATTGGACTTATACGTCTATTCTTTTACTCAAAATGATTATGAACAAGCTATTTTTTTCGCTTATCGCAATGATAAGTCTACATAGCCTTGCCTATGCTCAAATCACTACAGGAACTATAGAAGGTAATATATTTGACAACACTCAAGAACCCATGATAGGAGCCACTATAGTGGCTACACATCAACCAACTGGGACTCAATATTATCAAATTACGCAAGTAGATGGTAGTTATAATTTAGTCAATCTACGTACAGGAGGGCCTTATGAAGTTGTAGTTACATTTATAGGTTATGAGGATTACACACAAGAAAAAATCTATGTTTCTATTGGCAAAGAGACTAAGCTCAATATCACCTTACAAGAAAAATCTGAAACACTAACTCAGGTAACCGTAACAGTAGATAAAGACGACCCTTTTAGTGGAGCAAAAGATGGGGCAAGCACACGTTTGAGCACTAAAAAGATAGAAGGCACCCCAAGTCTTAGTAGAAGTCTGCAAGATATTACCAGACTGAGTTCTAATGGTTCTCAAAGCTCTTTTGGAGGCACCAACTACAGGTTCAACAACCTTAGTATTGATGGAGTTTCTAATAACGATGTGTTGGGGTTTCAGGAACCTTCTAGTGGGGCTGGAGGTTCTGTGGCCTCAGGTACTCCAGGTGCTCTAGCAGGTACACAACCCATTAGTTTAGATGCCTTGGAGGAAGTGCAGGTAAGCCTCTCCCCTTTTGATGTCCGTATGGGGAATTTTACGGGTGCTAATATTAATACAGTTACTCGTAGTGGTACTAATAAATTTAGTGGTTCCATCTATGCGTTTGGTCGCAATCAATGGTTAACAGGGTTGAGTGTAGATGGAGAACGCAAAGCTATTCCCAACTATTATGATGTTAATACAGGTGTACGACTTGGGGGACCTATTATAAAAAATAAACTCTTCTTTTTTGCTAATTATGAAGCTGCCTTACGCAGCCAGCCTGTCCAGAATGTACCCGGAACTTCTGCTTCTAATATCCCTAAAGGGATTGTGGATCAAATAACTGGACATTTACAAGATAAATATCGCTATGATCCAGGTTCTGCTGAAGAGGTGAATATTGATCAAGTTAGCCATAAAGCCTTTTTTCGATTAGATTATAATATTGCTAAAAAGCACCAATTGACTATAAGAGATAATTTTGTTTTTGCCTATGCAGATCGCTTAGAACGAGGTTCCAGTGTATTCAAATACAGCAGTCAGGGTTACCGTCATTATAGCCGAAATAATAGTTTAGTAGCTGAGCTCAAAAGTAGCTTCAATCAAAACATATCCAATCATTTAACTATAGGTTGGAACAACTTAAATGATAATCGAACTTTTGATGGAGAGATCTTTCCACATATTGAAATTGGATACAACACCTCCAATAATATTTTCATAGGCCCTTATCGGGAGGCCTCCATTTATGGTTTGACCATTAATACCGTTCAATTGACTGATAATTTTAGTCTTTACTACAAAAAACATAAAATAACGATTGGAACCAGCAATGATTTCTATAGTATTCAATACCGATTCCTTACTGCTTGGAATGGTCGTTGGGAATACAAGACTGTAGATGATTTCTTGGAAGATAAGCCTTATCGTATTCGAGGTGTTTATAATTATGAAAACAATGATTTTGAATATAACCGCAATAGTCCTTCTGCCAATTTTGGTTTAATCTTGAGTAGTATCTATGTACAAGATCGTTATCGTTTTTCTGATCGTTTTTCTATCACAGCTGGTGTCCGCTTAGATATGCAAATCAACCTCAATAAGCTTCCTCAAAATCAAGAAGTACTCAATACGCCTCAACTAGCTAGCTATAGCAATAAACTAGGAGGCTCTCCACAAATAAACCCTCGTTTGGCTTTCAATTGGATTCTAGATAAATCCGAAAAACTGCAATTGCGTGGTGGTTCTGGGCTCTTTTCTGGTCGAATTCCTTTTGCATGGTATGCTTATGCACATTATATATCTGGCAACAGTTATGGCAATATCGATATTCGACCTGGAGGTGATACACTCAGTATGACTAGAAACTTGGCCGATTTGCGCAATTTGCAACCCAACCTAACTGAAATCAACTTGATTGATGACAATTTTAAGCTACCTAGAGAGTGGCGCTCCAATTTAGCTTTTGATGTTAAGTTGCCTTATGACATTAATCTAAGTCTAGAAGGTGTATTCTCCAAAACGGTGAGAAGTGTCTTGTTCAAGTCTGTCAATCTAAAAGACTCTACAGCTCAATATACAGGTGCCGACAACAGAAGTTATTATTTAGGCTCTAGTGCAGAACGTAAGGTCAATGATAATTTTACGAATGTTTTTTTACTAACGAATACTAATAAAGGTTATCAATACAATATTACATTTAGTGCCAGCAAAAAGATAAATGAGGTTTTTAATACTTTTATCTCTTATACTTTTGGAGAGAGCAAAGATTTAGTGAATGGGGTACGCAACTCTATGGCTGCTAATTTTAATTGGAATCAGGCAATCAACTCTAACAATCCAGACTTGACCTTTTCTAATTTTGATATTCGCCATCGTTTGGTTGCCAATGTTAGTTATTTGCACAAATGGTCTAAAAATCACGAAAGCCTAATTAATATTATTTTCACAGCACAATCAGGTAGCCCTTTTTCTTTTGTCTATGCAGGTGATTTGAATAAGGATGGTTCTAGCAAAAATGATCTAATCTATATTCCTAAAGATGCTAGCGAAATTCAGTTTGATGATATTACAGACAGCCAAGGCAATGTAGTAACATCTGCCAGCCAACAATGGGAACAATTTAGCAGCTATATCCAAAATAATAATTATCTAAAAAATCGTCAAGGCAACTATGCAGAACGAAATGGTGCAAGAACACCTTGGAATACTCAAATTGATTTGCGGTTGTCGCATACTATTTATTTTAATAGAGATAAATCTGAACAACGTTTAGAAATCTCTTTAGACATTATCAATTTTGCCAACTTGCTTTACCACAAATGGGGATTGCAAAATTTTGTGCCCAATATCCGAAATACATCTTATAGCTTATTGGATTTAGAACGTGTCGAAAACAACCAACCTGTTTTTCAATTTAATAATCCACAAGAAACACCTTGGCAAATTGATCCTCTAAATTCACGTTGGCAAATGCAACTAGGCTTGCGATATTCTTTTTGAGAATACTCAATCAAAATTAGCCCTTAAATTAAGTTGATCAATGCCTCTACACTAAAAAACAAAAAATGCACTGACTATTAGCTATAATTTATCATCAAAATATGTATTTTAGCTCGATCTTTTGAATTCAGCCTGTTGATATAGCTTAGAGCTTTGAGGCAAAGCCCTAAACATAAACACACAACAAGCTGAATACCAATAGATTAATTTCAAAAAATTATTTTAGTGAGTCTTTTAACTAACCAATAAACTCCTATCGTTTATGTTTTATACAGTCATAGCTAGTTTTGTAATAGGATATTTAGCTATCGTATTTGAACACCCCTTGAAACTAGACAAGACCGTTCCCGCTCTAATTATGGCAGCCTTATGTTGGGCTTTCATTTCTTTAGGACACTTACCAGTTTATGATCATCATGGTCATGAAGTAGCAATGGAACCAACCTTGTTGCACCATATTGGTAAAACTTCTGAAATCTTAATTTTCTTAATCGGAGCCATGACTATTGTGGAGCTCATAGACCTGCACAAGGGCTTTTCCGCAATAACGGATAGGATAAAAACCACCAAGAAATCGACCATGCTCTGGCTGATTACGGTGTTGGCCTTCTTCTTATCAGCTACATTAGATAACTTGGCTTGTACCATTGTCTTGGTATCGTTACTACGTAAGTTAGTACCGGTAAAAGAAGAGCGTATCTATTTTGTGAGTTTAGCTGTAATAGCCGCTAATGCTGGTGGTGCTTGGTCCCCTATTGGTGATGTAACCACTACCATGCTTTGGATTGGTGATAAAATTACCACTCAAGGATTGATTATATCCTTAGTAATTCCTTCTATTGTTTGTGCTATCATACCTACTTTAGTTATGACTAGAATGCCTTATATGAAAGGACATATTACACTTCCTGAAGATAAGGGCCCTAAGAAAGCCGAGAAGGTAATCAAAGGTGGTACAACTATGTTGATTGTAGGTATTGGTGGTTTGGTATTTGTACCAATCTTCAAAACTGTAACACATTTACCTCCTTATGTAGGTATGATGCTTTCACTAGGTATAGCTTGGTTGGTGTCTGAATACCTTCATCCGGACGAAGATTTTGAAGAAAAACATAAACTTTCTGCTCATAATGCTCTTTCTCGTATCGAGATGTCTAGTATCATGTTCTTCCTAGGAATCTTGATGGCTGTAGCTTCTTTAGAGTCTTTAGGAGCACTGGCTTCTTTGGCTGCATCTATGGATGAAGCTATTCCTAATCGTGATTTAGTAATTGGAGTATTGGGTCTAGGTTCTGCTTTGATCGATAATGTCCCGCTAGTAGCTGCTGCAATGGGTATGTATGATGTACCTACTGATGCTAAACTTTGGCACTTCTTGGCCTACTCTGCTGGTACAGGTGGAAGTATGTTAATCATTGGTTCTGCTGCAGGTGTAGCTGCAATGGGTATGGAACGTATCGATTTCATGTGGTACCTCAAAAACATTGCTTGGTTGGCTTTAGTTGGTTTTATAGCTGGTGCTTTTGCCTTCTTAGGATGGTACGAATTAGTTGGTCACTTATTAGAGCCAGGTGGTGGTGGTGAAGAGATCATCAACAATGCTGTTGATAGCTTGGGTACTCATGGTGGCGGTAGTGGACACCACTAAAAACCTTATTTAAATATACTGATGAGTTATTTATTTAGCTCTTTATGATAAAGAAAAAGCAGTAATAGATTGAGTTCTGTTACTGCTTTTTTTATCATAATGTCCTGTTCTGAAATACATTGTATCAAAAACCCCAATCTTGAACAATTTCATTAGATAAATCTTTAAGAAAAATAGGTTTAGAGAATTCTACTTTTCCTTCTTTAACGACTTCTCTTTTATAAGGGGAATTCTGCTCCTCAATCATTTCTGATGTTCCTTCTGCAAAATAATTTACCTTAATACTTTTAGTTATTCCATCTTGTTTTGGATATAATTTGTCTTTGAATCCTAATTTAAGTCCAAGTGGTTCTCTAGAAGGCATAAAAGCTAGTTTAGTTTCTACTCCTTCCTTATCCCATATTCTAAATCTAAGTACAGATTCTCCACCAGTTAAATTTTTCTTCTTCGAGTTTGCTTCTGCATCCCAAGTTAACTCTTTGGTTGTGTAGGCTAGTTTATAACTTCCATCTTCTTCTGTATAAAAAAAAGCAATTTTTATCTGATTAGGATCTTCCTTAGAACTAAGAATAGCAGATATATCCATAGCCATTCCATCTTGTTTCAGATCATAAGCATCTAACTCCAAAGAAAGGTTGTTTTCTGCTATTTTATATCCTTTAGGTACTAGCTTTTCAAGTTTGGTTAAATTAAAAGTGGTCTGTGTATAAAAATCATTATAAGTGATTGCATATTTGGTTTCAACTCCTCCTTTCCCAGTGTCTTTAATTATCCCCTGTTGCGTATAAAAAACATCTTTTTGTTTACTGTCATTAGGTTGCAAATAAATACATTCAACCAACTTTGGTCGGTCATATTCACCACCAAAACCAGTATAAATAAGTAACATATCCTTATTAGGCTGGTAATCCTTATAATAAATAAGTAACTCTTTTTCATCATCCTCATTCAAATTAATGACTAGTATTTCAATTTCAGATTTTGGTGTTTTCTGAAAATCTTTTTCTTCAAGTAGTTTCTTTACTTTTGATTTTTTGTTACGATAGGTCATCTCAAAAGCATCAGGATAATGTCTTAACTCTACATCATTCTTTTCACCATTTCCATTCAAATCGTACTTGAGCACTAGGTCTTCTTCCTGAAGTCGTTCAATAGGAATAGTTACATTTACTAATAAAGGAGTACCTTCAAATTCTAAAAATTTAGACTGTGCTGAAGTAATAGAATTTATTAGAAAAAGAAAACAGGGAAACAATAGATTTTTCATAAATATGGGGATAATTTTAAATAGCAAAAACAACTGAAATACTACCAGCTGAAGTCTGGTAGGTTAAAAATTAGGACTATAAGTCCCCTGACTATTCTAAAGAAATATTATTCGAGTTATCACTTTGCTTAGAATCGTTGTGATTCTCTATATATGCTTTGATTACTTCAT
>JAAEPD010000562.1 GCA_024222455.1 Aureispira sp. | reverse complement strand
TTTCTTTGGTATTGATGCAGCCAAGTTATTTGCTGTACAAACACTTGATAAAGGTTATTTAAACGTCTTATTTTATGTACACTCTTTGGTAGTTTCACCTTGCCAGCATAAGGATTTACTACTTTACAAGGCTCTAAAAGTTCGATTAACACTTGGATAAATCTTGTTGCTTGCTCTTCCTGCTCCTTGTTTAAGTCACCTCTATCTTTTTGATATTGATAGTCTAGTATTTTATCGGTTTGCTGCTCGCTTTCATCAACTGCCACTAAAAAACATCTGCTCATATTATCTTCATAGACACTTCCTTTTGTGGTACACATTAGGCTTGATATTGGCCCTTCTGTAAAGATTTCTTTGGCGGTCATTGTTCCATCAGATTGCTTTTCTGTGGTGCTTGAAGCTAGTCCACCACCTGTTTGCAGCTCTCTAATAACATACTGAGTATCTTCGCTGATGCCGTCCCAATCTTCTACCGCTATTGCATGGTGTTTGTATTTGCTCCCTGCATGGTAAAGGCTTTTATCGGTTATCCTTGTCCAGATATGGCGGATCGGGTCAGGTAAAAAGTACATGACTTTACGTAGTAATAAGGGCTTTCCGCTTCCGCGACTGCCTTGTAGTAAAGCGTGTAAGGGGTTTTCTTGTTTGTCGCTGCTCGCACCGATTAAGGGCAATAAACGGTTGTTTTCTTCTCCTACTATGCCCGATTTACCTATCTTTTTATTGAGCTTTTCTAGTAAATTAGGCTGCTTTAAAAACTGTAAGGCTGCGCTCTTTTCTACTCCACTTATACTAAAAGTCTTTTCTTTTTCAATTGAAAGAGATAAGGTATTTTCTTCTCGATATTGTTCTAAGTGGTCAGTTAGCAAAGCTATATCTAGATCAAGTAAATCCTCTCTTAGTCCTAGTTTTTCACTAGCTGCTTTTAGGTATTTATTTACAGCTGTATCTTCGTATAAATCTACCTTTGCTCGGTATTTTCTGCCATGCTCATTTTCAGTAACTAGGGTTATTTTTAGACAATCTAAGTGCTTGCTTTTTATCCCTCCTTTTATTGCA
>JAAEPD010000561.1 GCA_024222455.1 Aureispira sp. | reverse complement strand
AGATGTTCTGCCTAATAGCCTTAGCTATTAAGGTAGGTTGTCTAACGAAGGGCTAAATAAAAAAGAACAATTTATCATCTACTATAATTACTTACATAACCTTTAATAGGTTAAAAAATTAATTAAAGTGTATTCTTCTAATAAAAAATTGTTTCTATTATCTTGGACACTTAATTAACAGGGATTTAAACTTAAATAAAATATTTAGTTTTAACTAATATATCAATACTTAATATATGGATTGGGTAGAAGAATTTTATGGTGCTCAAAACAACTGGTTTGGCGTTTATTTAGGCGATGTAGATGAGTCGCATCAAGAGCGTGCTCAATTGGTAGAGGACATGAGTAGAGAAGGACACAAATCTATATTAGAACTAGGTGCGGGAGGAGGACAAACAGCTATAGCGATGGCCCAAATTGGCAATAATGTGACTATGGTTGAGCTTCTAGAAGATTCAGCATCACATGCACTCAAACTAGTTGAGCAGTTAGACGTAAAAAATATGGAGGTTGTTCATGGAGACTTCTACAAGGTCGATTTTGACAAGCGATTCGATGTCATTTGCTACTTTGATAGCTTTGGTATTGGCACTGATGAAGACCAACAGCGATTGCTCAAACGTATAGAAAAATGGTTGAAACCAGATGGTTGTGTAATCATAGAAGTAGGAGCAACTTGGTATTGGAGTGGTGTGGCCAAAGGTAAAGAAATGGACTTGGGTGACTGTATTCGACGCTATGAATTTGATGCTATAGGCTGTCGCTTAATTGATAAATGGTGGTTGAAAGAAAAGCCTGATTATGTGGTCAATCAATCGCTAAGATGTTATACTCCAGCAGATTTTCAGATGTTACTAAAAGGTACTGGACTCAAATTTGATCGACTCCAACCAGGAGGAAAAGTAGATTATGATCTTATGGAATTTGATAAGGTCGCTCCGCTCGATGAAGCCATGACCTATTATGCTAGAGTTATAAAGCTATAGTACACTAAATTTTTGCAAGTAACTAAAAAGGGCTGCTAAACATGATGTTTAGCAGCCCTTTATTTTATTAGATTAAGACTAGTCTCTTAGTCTAAATCAAACTTGATACCCTGTGCTAATGGCACTTGAGTACTGTAGTTAATTGTATTTGTCTGACGACGCATGTAAGCTTTCCACGAATCAGAACCTGATTCACGTCCACCACCTGTTTCTTTCTCACCACCGAATGCTCCACCAATCTCAGCACCAGAAGTACCAATATTTACATTAGCAATACCACAGTCAGAACCAGCTACAGACAAAAATGCTTCAGACTCTCTCAAGCTGTTAGTCATGATAGCAGAAGATAAACCTTGAGGTACATCATTTTGCATAGCAATAGCCTCATCTAAAGTGCTATATTTCATTAGATACAAGATTGGCGCAAAAGTCTCTGTTTTCACAATATCATATTGCTCAGCAGCTTCAGCTATACATGGTTTCACGTAGCAACCACTTTCATAACCTTCACCTTCCAATACACCACCGTCTACCAACATAGTACCACCAGCAGCTTTGATTGCCTCAATCGCTTTCAAGTAGTTGTTGACAGAATCTTTATCGATCAATGGACCAACATGACTGTTCTGATCTAAAGGATCACCAATGCGTAATTGACCATAAGCTTTAGCCAAACGCTCTTTTACTTGATCGTAGATACTTTCGTGAATAATCATACGACGTGTAGAAGTACAACGTTGTCCACAAGTACCAACAGCACCAAATACAGAACCAACCAATACTACATCTAGATCAGCAGATGGTGTTACAATAATTGCATTATTTCCACCTAACTCTAATAAGTAACGGCCTAAACGAGCAGCTACTGTTTGAGCTACTATACGGCCCATACGAGTAGAACCTGTAGCAGACATCAACGGAATACGCTCATCTGTAGTCATCCATTCTCCTACTTCGTAGTTACCAGTAACTACAGCAGAAATACCTTCTGGCAAATCGTTATCTCTTAGCACTTTTGCTAATATATTTTGACAAGCTACACCACATAAAGGTGTTTTCTCAGAACCTTTCCATACACTTACATTACCACAAACTAGAGCGATCATTGAGTTCCAAGACCAAACAGCTACAGGGAAGTTAAATGCAGAAATAATTCCTACTATACCCAATGCGTGCCACTGCTCATACATACGGTGATCATCACGCTCAGAGTGCATAGTCAAACCATACAATTGACGAGAAAGTCCCACTGCAAAATCACAGATATCGATCATTTCTTGTACTTCACCCCAACCTTCTTGTAAGCTTTTACCCATTTCGTAAGAAACCAAGCGACCCAAAGCATCTTTGTTGGCACGAAGCGCATCGCCATACTGACGTACAATTTCACCACGCTTAGGAGCAGGCATCTTGCGCCATACTTTAAACGCTTTTTGAGCAGTTTCCATTACACGCTCATATTCTGCTTTAGTAGTCGTTGTTACTTTTCCGATCAATCGACCATCTACTGGAGAGTAAGATTCAATTAAGTTTTGGTTAGTATCTCCAAAAAACTCAACTCCTGTACTTGTTCCATAATTTACTTCCTGAAGTCCTAAACTTTCTAGTACTTCCTGAATTTGCATAGCTTCTTGTACTTGCATAGCAATCAATTCTTTTTTATTATATAATAATAGTTATTGAATAATGGCCACAAAGGTACATAAGTATATTTGAACTATTGGTCTAAAAAGTCACTTTTATATTTGTATAATTGTACAGTTCCACTATCTAGCATCTTTTTTCTAATGTTTTAATACCCAAATAGATCTAATGAGTTTTATTAATGTAGAAATCAAAGCCCGTTGCCATAACCATTCTGAACTTGAACAAATATTACTAGATCATCAAGCTAGGTATGTTGGTCAAGATCATCAGATAGACACATACTTCAAGGTGCCTAAAGGTCGTATGAAACTACGAGAAGGGAATATAGAAAATTCCTTATTACACTATCATAGACCCAATACAGAAGAGGCAAAAACATCTACCATTGCTTATTATAAAACAGATCCAGATCAAGGCTTAAAAGATGTACTTCTTGGGGCTTTAGAAGAATTGGTTGTAGTAGACAAAAAACGTAAAATCTTCTTTATAGATAATGTAAAGTTCCACTTGGATGAAGTCAAAGATTTAGGCACCTTCATGGAGATTGAGGCTATAGACCAAGAGGGCACTATTGGCGAAGCTAAATTGCAGGAACAATGCCAATACTATATAAAGCTGTTGGGTATCTCTTCTGATGACTTTATTGCGGTTTCTTATAGTGATATACTACTGGCCCACTCCAAAGAAAATTGGGTAAAACTAGCTAGTTCTAACAAACAAACAGACCTAAATACAGCTCTAGAGATAGCTGCCAACATAGCTCCTAGTGTTCAGAGAGAGTTAACTTTTTGGTTATCTATAAACTCTAATATCCTTACCCAAAAGATCCTTTTTAATTTATTAGATGAGGAACATCAAGATATAGCCAACCCTGAAACGACATTAGCTATACTCAACCATAATAGAGATTATGTACATTTGGACAACACCGATGATTTTATAGCCAAAAGGGTTATCCTGAATATGCAGAAGAACTACATTCCTGCATTTCAACAAAAAATCACCTTTATCAATAACTATATGGATGCAGCTTCTTGCTCTATGGAAAAGGCTAAAGATCTATATGAGCAACTTACACAAGACCCCAATCACTCAGATGAAGTAAAAAGATGGATACAGTTGGCCTCCTCTCCCGACGAAACGAATAGAGAGTTGGCATTACAAACTGCTGGGTCGATAAAAGAACAACTACAGGCTCCTATTGCTTGTTGGCTATTAATGCAAAAAAGTATTGTTTATAGAATAGAACTTTTTGAGCTTTTGGACAATGCTTATCAACAACTTATAGAGTACACTATTGATGATAGAAATTTGCTGCCTCTTAATCAGAATAAGTCCTATCTATACTTTGTTAGGACAGATGATGCTATTGCGCAAAAAATCATTCTAAAACTAGAAAATCTAGGTAAGCCTGCTTATTCCCACAAAATCTTATTTATAAAGGAGTATCGTATGGCTACAGGATTGGGACTAAAAGAATGCAAACATATTATGGATGAAATATTAAGACCTATGGCTTCAAAATGAATAGCAGATTAATGCTATATGGAACAAAAACTCAGTTATAAGTATTCTTATTAAACCGTATTTTTGCAAAAACTCAACCCAAAACACATGAAAGTACCCATCCTTTTATTCTTATTTATAACATTACTTAGTTCTTCTCTTCATAGCCAAACTAAACCCATCGCTACAGAAATAGTCGCTAAAAATGTTTTTAATCTATCTATTATAGACCTATTTCCAGACTCTTTTCCTAAAGTTTCGGTTGTATTCCAAGCCAAAAACAGTTTGAATGAACCACTTTGGTTATTACAAAAAAATGAACTTAGGGTAACAGAAAACTATGAAGATTGCGAGGTGCTTGACTTGTTTAATATTTCACAAAACAAACCTTTTAATATTGCATTGGTGCTTGATCGGTCTGGTTCGATGAGGAGTGAATCTTATGAGTTTAAGGCCGTTAAAAGAGGACAGCGACCTATTGATTATGCTAAAAAAGGGATATTGGCATTTCTAGACGGACAAGAAGTCTTGGATGATCCTATTTTATTTGTTTCTTTCTCCACAGTTGTTGATAAGGTACTACCATTAACAACAGATGGCAGGCAACTAGAGCAAACCGTTAAAAATATAAGGTCTCAAGGACTAACCGCTTTTTATGATGGTTTATACCAAGCAATCGACACACTTAGTGTATATGATGCGGAACCTGCTATTATTGGGCTGACTGATGGTCACGATAATACATCTCAACATACCTACGAAGAGGTTATACAATATGCCAAAGAAAAAAATATCCCTATCTATATTATTGGTCTAGGTTCTGTAGATTCAATGCACCTAGGGAATATGGCGGAACAAACTAAGGGCTTATATTATCACACCAACAATGCAGATGCCCTAGTAGAGGTCTACCAAAACATCAAAAAGCAGTTAAAATCTATTTACCAAGTAGATTATCGTTCCAATAACCTAAATGCAACGGATACTACTAGAGATTTGGCCTTTCATTTTGTGAACGATACTCTTTCTTTTGCCAATAATGCAACTCCACTTGAACTACCTATAGAGGCTATAGAATATCTAGAAGAACAGGCTGAGATCAGAGCAGCCAATACAGCTTTTCGTCAACGAATGATTGGAGGCAGTATAGGTCTTATTGTATTGCTGGGAATTGGAGCTTTTGCCATCCGAAGATCAAAGAAGAAGAAAAAAGGAGAAACTCCTATTATCAAAAAACACTACCCAAATCCTGTGGTAGATATACTAATTATAGAATTGGATCGGGCAAGTATTAGAACAGGTATTTTACGAATATTAAACAGCTCAGGAGTTGGGGTAAAAGAAATCTCACTAAACTTATCTAAGCTGCAACACCAGATAGATATAAGCAACTTAGAAAGTGGTTGGTATGTATTACAAATACAAACAACACAAGGCCCTTCTAATACCATAAAAGTGCTTAAACAATAAGATTAGGATACTTATATATACCCAAAACTATCTCTTACACAAGAGATAGTTTTTTTTTGTTCATTCAACAAAATCAAATCTTATAGTATAAATTAAATAAATCAATGTGTAAATTTGAGCAATAACCACTTATCACATATTTAAAACACAGTTAAACTATGAAACTACTCAACTCATTTCTTGTGCTATCATTTAGCTTTTTATTGCTTACCATTTATTCTTGTAATGATGCTAATACCAATGAAAATGCCAATACTTCTAATCCTCCAACAGGAGAATCGATAACGGATACTCCAGCAACTGAACTTCCGATAAAGACAGAACCTATAATGGCTCTAGATGAAATGGTTCGATCAAGATTGGATAATGCAAAAGATATTGATGCTAATTTGGCTAGTGCTTATACACACGAAAAAAAGCGCTATGTAGATCAGTCTGAACCAGGCAATTATTTTCAGGTAGATTTTGACACCTATACTGATGCTGATGGTAATTTAGCTAAGTTTTATATCATGGGTGGCGAAGAAGGTTATTTAGGCGAGACCTCTTACTATTTCAATAAGGGTGAATTGATTTTGGAGGATACCCAAGAGTCTTATATGGATGAGTTAGAGATGCATCAACGTGTGTTCTTCAAAGATGGCGAGATCTTAAAAGTAGAACAAAAATCTAATCATGGGAAAGAGCAGGCTGTTGACTTGAAAACAGCTGAATTTGGTACCAGTAAAGACTATGTAGAAGATGCTGCAAAATTTGCGGAGAGCCACAAAAACGAATATCAACGTTATATGGAATATCTAAAGAAAGCTGAAGTTGTTAAGGACTAAGAATAGGTCTAAACGTTAATAAAAGAGAGCTAATTCTTTGTTTTAAGTACAAAGAATTAGCTCTTTTCTATTTTCACCAACAGTAACTAAAGGCTATTGATAACCTTCTCCAATTTGCTACGTATTTCATCTGCTAAACCACCCAATGTTTCGTTTTGGATAGCTTGCATAGAGGCCATAGGATCTACAGCTGACACCTCAGTTCCTCCACCTTCCAAACCTTGCACAATTACATTGCAGGGCAACATTGTTCCTATCTTATTTTCGGCTTGTAGAGCCTTGTATGCATAAGGAGGATTGCAAGCACCCAAGATAGTGTATGGCTGAAAATCTACATCCAACTTCTTCTTGAGGGTAGCTTTTAGATCGATCTCGGTCAAAATACCAAAACCTTCTGTTTTTAGAGCTTCTGTTACAGCTTGCTTGGCTTTTTCAAAGCCCAAATCGAGTGTTTTACTAATATGATAACTCATTTTCTTAGTATTTTATATATTAAAATAATATTGATCACCCCAAAACATCCTTCTCTACTACTCCTACACCAAACAATGCATAATCATACTTCACAGGATCTTGTGCATCAAAATTACGCAATTTTTTAGTCAGTTCTAACACTGTTTGCCAATCTGTTTGCTTTCGCTTAATGAGCTTATATCTACGTGCTATCCTATCTACATGTACGTCTAAAGGCATTAAAAGTTGTGCAGGTTTTATTTGTTGCCAGAGACCAAAATCTACTCCTTTTTTGTCCTGCCTTACCATCCAACGTAGAAACATACACAACCGCTTGCAAGTAGATTTCCTGACAGGTGTAGCAATATGCTTTCGGGTGCGATGTGGGGCATCTGGTAAAGAGAAAAAGAGCTCATGAAAACCCACTAAGGCTTTTTCTATAGTCTCATCTTTAGGTTTCAGATGTGAAGAAAAAGCTGTTTCTAATGATTTATTTTGTTTGTAGTACCATTGCAAAAACTCTAGAAACCATAAAGTGTCAGTAGGCTGAAAGGTACGATGTTTAAAATCTAGAAATTTCTTTCTATCCTTTTCTTCATGATTGACTATAAAATCGTGCGGAGCATTATCCATCAAGTCAATTAACCTTTGACCACTTTTGATAATACTAGCTCTTCGTCCCCAAGCCAACATAGCTGTCCAGAAACCAATAATCTCTATATCTTGTAGCTTACTAAACTGGTGAGGCAAGCCAATTGGGTCATCTTTTATAAATTTTGGAGTATTAAACTCCTCTACCTTTTCGTCTAGAAATGCCTTTAATTCGTTTTTTTTCATTTAAAGCTTGATTCATACTAGCTCTAGCACTATTTAGTAGACTTTATCTGGAAATTAGTTTAACAGTTATAATAAATAAAGTCTTACTACTAAATACTTAGAACGAAGTGATTCTTAATGCTATACTACTCAAACCAAACAGTCACATCTTCTAAAGGTTTACGCTCCAACTTAGGCACCTGTGCATCTTCTTTGGCATAACCTACTGGCACCAATAAGAATGGTCGTTCATTTTCTGGTCTTTTCAAGAGTTTCTGCAAAAAATTCATAGGGCTAGGTGTATGAGTCAAGGATACCAAACCAGCTTGATGAATAGCGGTCAGCAAAAAACCAGCAGCTAAACCTACTGATTCATTTACATAATAGTTTTTAAGTTTTTCGCCATTCTCCCCAATATCATAAGCCTTCTTAAATACAATAATCAAGTAAGGAGCTACCTCCAAAAATGGCTTTTTCCAGTCAGTCCCCAATGGAGCTAAATCTCTCAACCAGTCCTCAGACATACGCCCATGATAATTGGTATATTCCTCCTCCTCTGCTGCCTTTCGGATAGCAGATTTCATTTCAGGGTCAGAAACGACACAAAAAGTCCATGGTTGTTTGTGTGCACCTGAGGGTGCAGAAGATGCAGTCATTATTATCTTTTCGATCACCTCCTTTGGGATAGGCTTATCAGTATAATCTCGTACAGATCGACGTTGATCCATATACTCATAAAAAGCATTCATACGCTCTTGCATTTCTTCTGTACTGTATTGTTGCCCCTCATAAGGGATAAAAGGATATTGTTCCATAGCTTTGTTTTTTGCACAAAATAGGTATTTCAAAAATATAAAACAACAGTAAGTTCCCTCAAAGCTTCAAAACTAAAAATCTAGTTAACCCCTTACATTATTCATATTTTTGTTGTATAATTGTATATAAATAAACTAATACCTCCAAACTTACTCCTACCCCCATCTTCTATTGATTTGTAAAAAAGTTAAAACACACAACACATGAAACATTTATTTTGTACTCTTTTATGTTTAGTTGGATTTTGGAGCATAGGGCAAGCTCAATTTGCTGATGAAGTTAATGTACTTGACATCAAAGTAGGCGCAACTAAAACTGTAAAAGGTGACCTATCTTCAGGTACTTTTAAGGATTTGCGCTTTGGTAACTCGGTAGGCTGTTTTTCAGATGCTGAAAAATCATTTTTCAATGGAAATCATGTAATATATGGTTTTAAGGTACCTGCGAACACTAAAGTTCTAGTAGAAATTAATGCTGCAGATCATACAAGTTTGTATGGTTATATGTTGGATGCTAGCACTTACACTATTCCTCCATACTTAGAGAAAGTAAGCAAATCAGGTTGTTCCGCTAGCCATAATGGTGCAGGAGCTGTTGATCGTATTATGATGAAAGCAGGCAGCACTCCTATGAATGTAGTTGTTGGTGTGACAGGAGTAAATGAAGCAGCAGGTGGATCTTTTACACTAAAAGTAGTTACTCGTCAATAAAATAAAGAATACTATATTCCCTTTTTCATACAACCAAAAGAGCCTCTAAGGCTAGTACTTAGAGGCTTATTTTTTTATACCAATATGGTCTATAAATTTTCCTTCTTTACTACCTTAAATTCTACCCTCCTATTATTTGCACGTCCCAATTTAGTATGATTGTCATCAGAAGGTTTGGTCTCCCCAAACCCCTTAAAAATCACCCTTGCTCGTTCTATCCCCTTAGTTTCTAAATATCCAATCACCTCTGAAGAGCGCTGAATTGCTAAATTCCAATTATAATCATAAGTTCCTATGCTATCAGTATGTCCAACCACTTCTACATCTACTTTAGGGTATTTGTTAAGTGTGTCTGCCATTGCATTAAGTGTAGCAATTGCTTTATCATCTAAATTCCAGCGAGCACTCGCAAAATAGACATTTTCAAACTTTAAGTCAGGTATACTTGCTCGAATAATAGGCTTATTAGGCTCTTTTTTCTCTTGTTTAAGTGATTCAAAACAAATGACAGGAATTTCCTCCTCTGTGTATTTTTCCAGCTGTGTCAAATCTATTTCTATAGTATCTGATACCCGTTCTTCATTTTTATTATAATCTGCTATAATTCTATACTTAGCACCACTAGCTAGAGCTACCTTATATTGCCCTGTTTTAGGATTAGTACGAGCATGAGCCATCTCTACAAGTTCATCATTTCTATACACTTTCAAGGTAGTTGCAATCGGCAAGTTTTTAATACAATCTACAACCTTACCTGTCAATAGAGCAGTAGGCGTTGGTTTCAAAGCCTCTGGCAATCGCATTCTATAGATATCATAACCTCCATAAGATTTTTCGTCAGACACAAAATAAGCATACTCTCCAGAAGCTGGCACTATCAGACTCTCGTCAGCATTAGCAGTGTTAATGATAGGCCCCATATTTTGAGGGGTCTCCCAATTTGTCCAACTATCGTCTAGTCTACGTGCCATAAATATATCACGACCTCCATATCCAGGATGTCCATCAGTATCAAAATATAACGTCTTGCCATCTGCCGCCAAAAATGGGCAATGTTCATTGCCTGGAGTATTGATGGTAGGGCCTAAATTTTTGGGAGTAGAGAAAGTGCCATTGGGCAACAAGAAACTTACATACAAATCACGTCCACCTATAGAGCCTGGACGAGCCATAGAATACACCAATGTTTTGCCATCTGCCCCTAAACTAAAAGAAACCCAACGTCCTGTTTTTTGCAAGCGATTGATCACCTTTCCCTCTGGTTGTGACCATCCATCTTGGACTCTATGTGTCAGCGCCACAATAGCATCTTGATTATAGCGTCCATAAGCATTAACGACCAACAAGGTATTGTTGTCAGGTAAAGCTGTGTTCACAAAATTACTGATTTGATTATTGAGTGGGCGACCTATATTTTCAGCTTTGGTCCATGTGCTACCATCCTCTGTTTTAGATAGGTAAATATCCTGACCTCCAAAACCTTTAGGGTTATCCTCTACTATAAAATAGAGTGTTTTGCCATCAGGACTAATCACTGGACGCTTATCGATATACTCACTATTAACTTCTGGTCCTAAATTTTGACGTTCCAATTTTAATTCCTTTACCTCTTCAGCCACATTTATCTCACCCATATCTTGGTAAATAGAGAACTTCTTGAACTTAACATTTTTAGACACGCTCTTCATTCCTACCCCTGTATTATAAAACTGCATGAAAGGCATTTTATATACTTGATGATCATTGATCAAAAACAATAATGTTTCTCCTTCCTTGCGCACTTCTAGCTTATTATAGTCAGGTTTAATAAACTTCTTCTTTTTGCGCCAAGGTTCTAAGGCACTATAAGCTCCATTCAAACGATAGCCTATCTGAAACTCACCATTGGTATTAATATCAAACTGATAATAATCATATCCGTTCTTGCGCCCCCAAATCATTCCCCAACGATCGTTACCAACTACATTTCTAGAGTCGAATTCTGCTACTAACCTAAAATCCTTTTTAGGATTCACATACAAAGCATTATGATAAGTATTCTCTTGATACTCTGCTACATGATACCAACGATTCACATTATCCTTAAAATCATCTGTAAACCATAACGGAATAGTATCTTGAGCGCTTAAACTCGCACTTAGTAATAATACTGATATTAGACTGATGGATAGCTTCATAATTCTTTTTTTGTGGTGTGTTTCTTTTCTTTAAACAAGGTACTTAATAAAATAACTCTATCTCTTTTTAAGAGATACATATAATCCTAGATGTTTCTATAGTTACTTAATGGTGCATCCCTAAACTAAGAATAACACTTTCTTATCATCTACAAAGTTTATACCTCTCTCTAAAAGATTGTAATCAGATGCAACTTTATCTATTCGCTATTTGTTGACAGCCTAATTAGATCAAATCTAATTAAAATAGTATCTTTGTTCTCAGATTTTTAATTTTTCAAATCAGCAGATTGATTTATGTTGTTTCCAGAATATGATGTAATAGTAGTTGGCGGAGGGCATGCCGGTTGTGAAGCCGCTGTAGCTGCAGCCAATTTAGGCTCTAAAGTGATGTTAGTGACCATGAATATGGAAACTATTGCCAAGATGTCTTGCAACCCTGCTATGGGTGGTGTAGCCAAAGGGCAAATTGTGCGTGAAATTGATGCACTTAATGGCTATTCAGGCATTGTGACTGACCATACTATGATCCAGTTTAGACTACTGAACCGTTCTAAAGGACCTGCTATGTGGAGTCCTCGTGCACAAAGTGACCGTATGCGCTTTGCAGAGAAGTGGCGTTTGATGCTAGAAGCTCATCCTAATATTGATTTTTGGCAAGAAATGGTGGTTGGCCTTGTGATCAAAAATGGTGTTGCGAAAGGTGTTCGTACTTCACTAGGGCTAGAAATACCTGGAAAAACGGTAATACTCACTAATGGCACATTCCTCAATGGTCTTATCCATATTGGTGATCGTCAGATGGGTGGTGGACGTGCAGGAGAACGTGCATCTAAAGGGATTACAGAACAGTTAGTAGAGCTTGGTTTTGAGTCTAGCCGTATGAAAACAGGAACTCCTGCTCGTGTAGATGGCCGTTCGCTCAATTGGGATGTAATGGAAGTACAACCTGGTGATGAGCCTGCTGGAAAATTCTCTTATACGGATACACCTAAGTTGCTCAAGCAACGCCCTTGTCATGTAACTTATACCAATCCGAAGGTACATGAAGTGCTCAAAACAGGTTTTGAACGTTCTCCTCTTTTCAATGGACGTATACAAGGCACTGGTCCAAGATATTGTCCTTCTATAGAAGATAAAATTGATCGTTTTGCGAGCCGTGATCGCCATCAGCTTTTTGTAGAGCCTGAAGGTTGGGATACTGTAGAGATCTATGTAAATGGTTTTTCTAGTTCCTTACCAGAGGAGGTTCAATATAAGGCTATGCGCCTAATTCCAGGTTTTGAGAATGCTAAAATGTTCCGACCAGGTTATGCTATAGAGTATGATTATTTCCCGCCTCTACAATTACAACAAACCTTAGAGACACGTCTGGTCAAAAACCTATATTTTGCTGGACAAATTAATGGAACTACAGGTTACGAAGAGGCCGGATGTCAAGGACTAATGGCTGGAATCAATGCACATTTGGCTATCCGAGATCAAGAACCTTTTGTATTGACACGTGCTGATGCTTATATAGGTGTATTGATTGATGACTTGATCACTAAAGGGACTAAGGAACCTTATCGTATGTTTACATCTCGTGCAGAACATCGTATCCTGCTACGTCAAGATAATGCAGATATTCGTCTAACACATCTTGCTCAAAAATTGGGTATGGATGTATCAGATAGAATGGCTAGGATAGATAGCAAGTTGGCTGCAGATCAAAAAATCAAAGAGTTTTTTGCTCAAACGAGTGTTGCTCCAGGAGAAATCAATCGCTTTTTGGAAGAAAAAGGGTCGTCTCCCCTCAAGCAAAAGGTAAAACTACAAGGAGTGCTTCTTCGTCCTAATATTGGGATAGAAGACCTTTCTAAGGTTATACCTAAGGTAGGCAACTTTATGAAGCAGTTTGATAAAGAGTTTTTAGACTATGCAGAGGTTGATATTAAATATGCTGGATATATCAATAGAGAAAAAGAGCAAGCAAAAAAAATGAATCGTTTGGAAAGTGTTCGCCTAATTTCTTCTCTTGATTATAAAAAGATAAAAGGCCTATCTAGCGAAGGGGCCGAAAAACTGACTCAAGTACGTCCAGGCACTATTGGACAAGCTAGCCGAATTAGTGGTGTTTCAGCTTCTGATATTTCAGTATTGCTAGTGCATTTGGGTAGATAAGACTTAGTATAAAGAATGCTTAACAACTAGTTGTTAAGCATTCTTTATTTAAGAGTATGTCTAAACTAACGTATTTCGCATTCCAATAACTGTTTGTCTCCTATATAACCTTTAAGCAGATCTCCTATCTGAACAGGCCCTACACCTTTAGGTGTTCCCGTAAAAATAACATCTCCTTTCTTAAGTGTAAAGAATTTGGATACATAAGCAATCAAGTTATCAATATTCGTTAACATGTTTTTAGTATCTCCATCTTGGACCTTCTCTCCATTTTTGGTTAAAGAAAATTGAATATTTCCATCCTTATCAAAAGCTTCTTCTTTTGGGATATACTGTCCTACAGCTGCAGAACCATCCCAACCTTTAGCTATTTCCCATGGATGTCCTTTTTCTTTGAGTTGAGCTTGAATATCTCTTGCCGTGAAATCGATACCAACCGTTACATCTTTATAATACTTATGTGCAAACTTTGGCTCAATATGCTTCCCTAATCGATCTATGCGCACTAGTACTTCTACTTCATAGTGCAGGTCTTTTGTGAAATCTGGATAATACAAAGGCTTATTGTCATGCAACATAGCATTGTCTGGCTTCGTGAAAATCAATGGTGTTTTAGGAACTGGATTATTGAGTTCGGCAGCATGTGCTGCATAGTTCCTACCTATACAGATAAACTTCATGGTTATAAATTATATGTCATTCAATACCTCAAAGATAATTAGATTTTTTTTCTTTTCACATTTGGTTAAAAATCACCAATTTGACACCTTTATGATTAAATAATTATAAAATATAATTAAAAAAGTTAGATTTTATTTTGTTTGTATGCACAAAGCTTCTATATTTGAGTCATCAAACAAGCCGAGAATCACTTTTAATTTAAAAACCCAAAGATATTTTAAAGATTAGTTAAGTGTAGGTCCTTAAAGTTAGTTGTCTTATCTGTCAAAAGGCTGTCTCAAAAGGAGACGGCCTTTTACATTTATATGCAAAAGGCCGTCCTGTTATATTAGATATAATATCTCTATTATTTCACTCGGTTCAATTTATGGATTTCGGTTTCAGAACCAGGACGCAACTCTATAGTCAACACATCCCCTTCTATACCTTTCACCGTTACGTTAGACATAAATACAGAACCATCTCGCACAAACTCTAGTGCATTTCCAACAGTACGGTAAGTACAACTTCCAGACAAGGTGTTTCCATCTTTAGTGAGTGTACAACTCATATCTTCGTTAAATGTAAAAGCCCATACATCGCCCTTCCATTCTCCATACAAATCTTTTAATTCATAGGTACTACAACCTACCATTGCTAATGTCATACATAGCATAAGTCCCATTAATATTCGCATAAATTATTCTGTTTAGTTTTTTAATAAATACTTCAATGTATCTTATCATTAATAGTTCGCTATTTTTAACATTCTTTGCAAGAATCTAAAAAATCATCTTTTCTTAGCTCTCAATAATCAATATTGATTATTAAAACCTTTCGAAAATTTAGTGAACTATAATCATAATACATCTAATGCACCTAAGTTACAGAATATTTAGAAATTTGAGCAGAGTTTATCCACCAATTCTGAAAAGCTTTTGGGAGAGTCATATTTGCGATCGCAATAGTGTGTTGCACTCAACTTGAGCATAGTAAGACGTTCGTTTGTAAAATGCAAACAAACCATAATATTGCCATAAAGCTGATCATACTTGCTATCATTAGGTTGGCGAAGAGGATTGGGAGGTTTCAGGAAATGTCGTTGTGTTGTCTCTACTTTATCTCCTTTTCGGATACTTTGTATATCCGAAACATGGCATCTATAGCCTAGTTCTTGGCAAGCGTATTCTTTGAAATAGTCAAACAGATTGACAAAATCATCAGAATCCCAGCGTTTAGGCTTAAAATGAATGATACATCCATTGAGCGATGGAATCATCAAAAAACTTATATCTCGATCACAGTTGACACAACTATCTGCAAACTCTTTGTACTGTTCCTTTATCCAAGTTAGCATCTCGGGTTTATCTCTTGATACTAACCAATTCTCATAATGCTGTACTTCCTCAGGAGAGCGCTCTATCAGCTCATGCAGGAGCAGCTGCCCTTCTTCACCAACTTTAGCATTAGGAGTTGATGAAAACACTTTTTTCAAATGTTTCCAAAATTTCATAAAATCTTCGTTTGTAGATATACTTTTAAAAAATTAGCAGTGTAGCTAACCCTTTCTCTTTTCTTCTTTTAAAAGACAATTGACTTAACATATTGTTTAGGAATTGAAATATATTTTTTTTGATAGACTATCGAATCAATTCCTTTTCTGTTGAAATATAGACGCTATTAGAGTTTCTCATTTGTGCTGTCCAAACAAAACTCAAAACATCTTCTTATCCTTAAATATTTGTAGATACAATTTGAGCTATTCCGCTCAGAATGTTTTAATATTGTACCTTTAATATTTAAGATAGTTTGCTATTTTTTAATTTTTCTGCTGAAATTCAAAAAAGCATTATTTCTTAGTTCTTGATAATCAATTTTTTAATAAGAATTCAACATAAAACACTAACTCTGATTATCAATTACTTACAAAAACTTAGCAAACTATAGTATTCACCAACAGTTCATATAATCAAACACTAAATTAGTGTTTAGGTTCAAACAAATAAAAAACAAGGCGATAATTCAAACGCTTTCAGCTTCTTATGGGATATTTAGACGAACTCAACAACATACAAAAAAGTGCTGTAACACATATTAATGGACCTGTAATGGTCATAGCAGGGCCTGGCTCTGGAAAAACTCGTGTACTCACTTATCGTATTGCCTATTTGGTGGAGCAAGGTATTCCTCCTTGGGAAATATTGACCTTGACATTTACGAATAAGGCAGCCAAAGAAATGAAAGAGCGTATCACCAAAGTAATTGGGGATAAGGCTAACAATATATGGGCAGGTACCTTTCACTCTATATTTGCTAAAATCTTGCGTATGGAAGCTACCAAAATTGGCTACCCATCCGATTTTTCTATCTATGATAGTCAAGATGCCAAGAGTGTGATCACAGAAATAGTAAAAACTCAAGGATTAGATACAAAAATATACAATTCTTCTGCTGTATATAGTCGCATTTCTTTAGCCAAAAACAATCTTATTGACCCTCAAGCCTATTTTGAGGATGGCGATCGTTTGCTCGAAGACAAACAACGTAAGATGCCTTATATCTATAAGATATATGCTTTGTATGTCAAAAAGTGTAAGCGTGCTGGAGCTATGGACTTTGATGATTTATTGTATCAAATACACGAGTTATTTGACAAAAACCCTGAAGGTGTTTTAGAAAAATATCAACGAAAATTCAAATATATCTTAGTAGATGAGTTTCAGGACACCAACCAACTACAAGCTTCTATTATTCAAAAGCTAGTTAAATTTCCAGGTAGCCCAGAAAATATCTGTATTGTGGGTGATGATGCACAGAGTATTTATGGTTTTAGAGGGGCTTCTATTCAAAACATCTTAGATTTTGAGAAAGATTATCCTAATCTAACTGTTTATAAGCTGGAGCAAAACTATCGTTCTACACACTTCATAGTGCAAGCTGCCAATGATGTAATTGCACGAAATCGTCGTCAGCTCAAGAAGAAAATTTTCACAGAAAAAGGGGAAGGGCATCCTATTCGGATACTTAGAGCTATGACCGATACGGAAGAAGCCAAACGAGTAGTGGATATGTTGGTGGAGCAACGCCTACGCCATCATTATGAGAATGAAGATTTTGCTATTTTGTATAGAACCAATGCTCAATCAAGGGTATTTGAGGAGTCTCTAAAAAACAAACGTATTCCTTATAAGGTCTATGGAGGTATGTCCTTTTATGATCGTAAAGAGGTAAAAGATGTTTTGGCTTACTTACGTGTAACTGTAAATCCTAAAGACGAAGAGGCTCTAAAGAGAATTATCAACTACCCTACTCGAGGAGTTGGGGCAACCTCAATGGCTAAAATATCTCAAGGAGCAGAGGCTGAAGGTATTTCTCTTTGGGAAGGTATTCAGAAATGTTATGAATATGGTATAACCAAGCGCACCTACAACTCTATCAAAGAGTTTATTGCTATGATGAAAATGTTTCAGGAAGGCTTGCAAGCTAATTCAGCCTACGATGTAGCTAGTCGAGTAGTGAAGATGGTGGGGATCATGAAAGATCTCAAAAAGGAAAAAACTGTAGAAGCTCAAAATAGAGTAGAAAACGTAACGGAACTTTTGGATGGTATCAAATCGTTTGTAGAAGACGATGAAGTTGATGAACTTAATACCAATATCGACGATAAAAGCTTACGTAGTTACCTTCAGAATGTAATTTTACTAACCGATATGGACACCGATGAAGGTGAAAATGTTAGTCGTGTAAAATTGATGTCTGTTCACTCCGCCAAAGGCTTAGAGTTTAAATCTGTATTTATAGTTGGAATGGAAGAAAACCTATTTCCATCTATGATGGCCTTACGCTCCAAAGATGCCCGAAGCGCTATAGATGAGGAACGTCGCTTGTTTTATGTAGCAATCACTAGAGCAGAACAAATTCTGACCTTGTCCTATGCTTCTAGTCGTTATCGTTATGGTAAGATGCAGTACAACAACTCTAGTCGATTTATGGAAGAAATTTCGCCTGACTATTTAGATATGTCTACACCTATCAATAGGGCTGCAGTTCGCCCTAATAAAGGATTCAGAAGACAACCTACTCGTCAGGTTAGCAAAGCGCAACCACTTGGTAATTTCAAGCCTAGCCCAATTGGTCAGGTTGTAGCTGGAGCCAAGATTTTGCACGAACGCTTTGGCAACGGAAAGGTCATTTCGGTAGATGGTATGGGTACCAATAAGGTTGCTACCATTCTATTTGAAAGTGGCGTTGGAGAAAAACGTTTAATGCTCAAGTTTGCCAAAATACAGGTCACTGGATAAAAACTTATAATATATATGCTCAAAGCTTTAATAATAGGTGGCATAATTATGCTGCCTATTCTGTTAATTATCTTGATAGTTGCGTATTACAATAATGTAACTAAAAGAACTTATAAAAATCTTTCGGATGCCGAATTGATTCGCCTAATTCAACAATTGGGAGTAGTAAAAGGTAAAGGTATTGCAGCACATACAGCTCTTACCAAAAGTGAGGCTTCTACACGTATAAGCATATTGGGTATGTATGGAATTATTCAAACTCTATATGATAGTTCAGGAGTACAGATGTATCAGGTCAAAGATACTTTACCTCAAACTAATCAGATCTACAACTTAGAAGGCCTTTCGCCTCAAGATGTAGTAAAAACAATAGTGACCAATACAGGTGTTCCAGAAGTTACCGTGGCACAACTTATCATACTTTTTGATCTCAATCATAAAAATGCTCGAAAGACACTCAAAGAATTGGTTAAACAAGGTGTTTTGACGGTAAGTTATTCTTCTAGTTGGCGCAAGATTTATACCGCTACACATATTCCAGAAAACTTAAACCCACTCCAAAATCCTATTACACACAAAAGATCTACCCCTCCTATTATACATCAATTAGATGCTCCAAAACAAGAAGAGCGTATACGCATCCCGGATGCAGATGTTCTACAATTGGCTATAGATAACGATGGACGGATTACACCTATTTTGCTTTGTGCAGAGAAACGCATCTCTCTACAAGAAGCAAAAGAAGCCTTAGATTCCTTATATGATCATGGCGCATTTACGATAGATGTAGATGAAGACTCAGGTAGTATAGAATATTGGTTGAGAGATAAAAAATTGATCAAAAAGAAATCATAGCATCATGGATTCGATAGGTTATATAATAATAATTACAGTAATCATTTCTATGTTTTTGGTTTGGCCTCTTCTCAAAAAAGCAACCCATCGTTCCGCAAAAAAAACACTAGATAAGCTATCCGATTCTGATTTACTCCAACTAATTTATTCCTTAAAAAACCCTATTAATTCTAAAAAAGTAGCAGCCAATTCAACCCTAACTATAGCAGAGGCTCGCAACCGTTTACAACTATTGATGTTGTGTGGAGCAGTCTATGCCAATCAAGATGGTGCTGGAAATGTGCGTGATTATAGCCAAAAAGGACTTGCTCCAAACATAAAAGCACCTCTAAACTCTGAAGAGCTTTCTTCTCCTGAAATAGGCAAAAAATTAGTTCAATACATAAAAAGTGGCGATGTCCATGCAGGGCAGATTGCTATCCTTCTTAATCTACCTATTCTAGAAGCAGAACAACTGCTCAAAAAACTGGCTAAAGATGGAGTCGTCAAAACTTCTTATGGCAAAGGCTTCCGAAAAATATACACCCTCACTGCATTAAATTACACCGAGAACAATCACCCAATTGAACAAGAACAAGTCCTTTTAGATACCGTTTCACTGGATGAGCGTATTAAAATTCTAGATGCTGATATTATTGATTTAGCAGCACAACATGATGGCAGAATTACACCATTACTACTTTGCACAACTAAAAGGATTCCACTTGCAGAGGCAAAAATCGCCTTGGATGAATTGTATGATCATGGTGCATTCTTTATAGATGCAGATTACGAAAATGGAACATTAGAATATTGGCTGCGTGATAAGAGCATCATTAAAAAAAAGAAGTAATCCTTCTAAAAAACAGTTCTCTACTTTTCTTTCTTTATTCAAATATACCTCTAAGTTGAAGCGCTCTAAGAAGAAAAATTTAGTATCTCCAACAGAAATGAAATAAATCTACTAGATTTGCATTCTTTTTCATTGAAGATATCCATCATTTATGGCACCATATGTATCACTATTTAGCATTTTGTTTGTTATTGTCCTAATACCAGTTGCTTGGCCTTGGATTGCCAAACATATCCCTTCTCCTGAGCAAAAAATAAAAGGTAAATTACATGATGCAGAATTGCTTAAAATCATATATGGCCTAAAAAATCCTATCACTCCCGAAAAGGTAAAAGAGGAAACACCTTTAGTACTTTCTGAGGTGCGTAATCGCTTACGTCTACTAATGATGTTTGGAGCAGTTCACCCTATACAAGAAGCCAATGGGAATATAAAAAGCTATAGCAAAAAAAACGCTATTCCTACATTGGAAGCTCCCAAAGATCATAAAAGCATGACTGCTCAAGAGCTTAAATCCTTCCTAGAAGGGCATCTTAATAGCAGCGACTTACATACAGGTCAAATTTCAGTACTGTTTAACCTAAAAATTGGCGCTGCAGAGCAGTTGCTCAATCAATGGGCAAAAGAAGGTTTTGTACAAATTAGCTACTACAAAGGTTTTCATAAGTTATACACACTCAACAACACACTTTTAGCATCAACCATTCCTGCCAAAGATTTAGTAGACATTAATACGTCCAAAAAGGTAGCTCCTAAAACAGTAAGCTACTTAGCTAATGAGAACAATGGTATCCTAACTCCATTGCTGTTGGGTAAAAGTCAAAAAATGTCACTTCCTGAAGCTAAAATCGTCTTGGACGAATTAGTAGCTTTAGATGTTTTCAGGAAAGATATAGATTACTATACAGGTACTATAGAATATAGACCTAAGACAAAGGTTTAAAAAATAACATAAGTCATCCCGAATTTTTTGTAAGCTAGTAAATATGGTATTTAGCTAAGAGATTAGATTATAGGATAAATTACTGGGACTGTGCAAATATCGAGGGTTTAGTATATAAAATAGGACAAGCCATATATAATGACTTGTCCTGTTTATATGTTTTTAGATATCTTGAAACCCCGGTAAAACCTATGTTTTTAAAAATTCGGGATGACTT
>JAAEPD010000560.1 GCA_024222455.1 Aureispira sp. | reverse complement strand
ATACTATTAAAATAAATAAGAATCTACGGTTATGGAGTTTTTACCAATGTTTAATGTTAATGAAAGCGATGATGGGAAGAATCTAAGTTTCCCTGAGTATTTGCCACTCTTAGCCTTAAAAAACACTGTTCTTTTTCCTGGAGTCATTATTCCTATTACGGTAGGACGCCAAAAATCGGTAGAAGCAGTACAAGAAGCTGAGCGTACTGACAAACTTATTGGTGTATTCACACAGAAACAAATAAACATACAAGATCCCAACTTTGACGATCTTAATAATATCGGAGTTGTAGCAAAAATTGTTAAGCTAATCGAAATGCCTGATGGCACTAGTACAGCCATATTACAAGGTATCAAACGTGTTCGTTTAGATGAATTATCTCAATCTATCCCATACCTAAAAGGTAGGCTAATTGCTTTATCTACTCCTGAAATTGATTTAGAGAATAAACAATTAATTGCTTTAGCTGCATCTATCAAGGATATTGGGACTCAAATTATTGAGCTTTCACCTCAAATTCCTCAAGAAGCAACTGCTGTTCTAAAAAATATCAAAAACCCTTCATTTCTTATCAATTTTGTAGGTTCTAACCTTAATATAGAGCTTAATGCCAAACAAGAACTTCTAGAGATTGATGACACTATAAAGAAAGCGGAAGAAGTACTCAAACATATGCACAATGAGGTGCAAATTCTGCAAATAAAGGGGCAAATTGAGAATAAAGTCAAAACTGACTTAGAAAAACAACAACGTGATTATGTTTTGGGGCAACAACTCAAAACTATTCAAGAAGAGCTTGGAGAAAGTCCTCAAAAGCAAGATATTGATGAGTTAGAGGATAAAGCAAAAGCAAAAATATGGTCAAAAGCTACTCAAGATAAATTTGACAAAGAGTTTAAAAAACTGCGTCGAATGAATCCTGCTGTACCAGAATATTCTATTCTGCTTAACTATCTAGAACTATTGGTTGATCTGCCTTGGGATGAATATACTGACGACAATTTTGATTTGCACCAAGCAGGAGAAATCTTAGATAGAGATCATTTTGGATTAGACAAGGTAAAAGACCGTATCATAGAATACTTGGCTGTGCTTAAGCTCCGTCAAGACATGAAATCACCAATTTTGTGTCTAGTAGGCCCTCCAGGTGTGGGAAAAACATCTTTGGGAAAATCAATTGCAGCAGCCCTAGGGCGTAAATACATCCGAATGTCATTAGGTGGTTTGCATGATGAAGCGGAGCTTAGAGGACACCGAAAAACCTATATTGGAGCAATGCCTGGACGTATAGTTCAATCTATAAAAAAGGCCGAAGCATCTAATCCTGTTTTCATTCTAGACGAGATTGATAAAATAGGTAGAGGTGTCAAAGGTGATCCATCTTCTGCATTGTTAGAGATACTAGATCCTGAACAAAACACTACATTCTATGATAATTATTTAGAGTTAGAATACGATCTTTCTAAGATACTTTTCATAGCTACAGCTAATTCTTTGGGTTCTATCCAGCCTGCATTGCTAGATCGTATGGAGATCATAGAAGTGAGTGGTTATTCTGTAGAAGAAAAACTAGAAATTGCTAAACGTCACTTAATTCCTAAACAGTTAAAAGAACATGGTTTAGAGGAAAAACATGCTAGTCTATCAGAGGAAACACTTTATAAGTTAGTACAAGAATACACTAGAGAATCTGGGGTTCGTTCCTTAGATCGTGTTGTTGCTAGAGTAATGCGTTCTGTAGCTAAAAAAGTAGCCATGGACGAGACCTACTCTCCTGACATCACACCTGAAGACTTAACAGAGATATTAGGTCCCAAACGTGTTAGTCTAGATGCTTATGAAAAAGATCAAGGCCCTGGAGTAGCAGTAGGATTGGCTTGGACACAGGTTGGTGGTGATATCCTTTTTATAGAAGCTAGCAAAAGTAAGGGCAAAGGCAAGCTGACACTTACAGGAAACTTAGGTGATGTAATGAAAGAATCTGCCACAACAGCCTTAAGTTTTTTGAGAGCTCATTGCGAAAAATTTGGTGTAGAGTCTAGTGCATTTGATGAAAGTAATATACATATACATGTACCTGCAGGGGCTATCCCAAAAGATGGTCCATCTGCCGGAATCACCATGCTTAGTGCGTTGACTTCTGCATTTACAGGTCGCCCATTGCGTCCATATATAGCCATGACTGGCGAGATTACGCTTCGTGGCAAGGTGTTGCCTGTTGGTGGAATCAAAGAAAAGGTACTAGCTGCCAAGCGTGCTGGCATCAAAGAAATCATCCTTTGCAAGGATAACGAAAAAGATATAAAAGAGGTAAATGAGGATTACCTCAAAGGCTTAGAATTCCACTATGTAGAACGTATGGAAGAAGTTGTGAAACTGGCCTTGCAGGAATAATCAAGCTCTAATAATTAGAAAGAAAACACTAAGGCACCTAACTATTTTTTATAGCTAGGTGCTTTGTTTTTGTAGGCTAAGAATTTAATTATATCTTAGGAATTGAAAAATTAAGACTATCCTATGGAAAAAATCACATACCCTCTACTCCACTATCAATTAGACGAAGGCGAAGTATTAGGAATTTTAGTTGGAACAGGCTATCAGGTTGTAGATAAAGACTTGAAAAGTGTAAAGGCGACCTTAAGCACCTACCTCAAACGTCAGTACAAGAAGTTTGATGACTACCCTCATAGTGCTTTAACCAACCCTCGAATGAAGACTTTTGAAGTAAAAGTCAGACCAACATATAGAGACAATGGCCGTTCTTACCCTAGCGGCAAGAGCATAAAAGTACCTGTAGTTGCCATTTATGGGCCAACTCAACATGGCTATTTCGAATGCCATTTACCATTATTAGAAGAGAGCTTTTATTATTATGAAGCTAAGCTACTGAATGCACTAGTTCAAAATTTTGCAACTAATCTACTCAATCAGAAAAGCCCTGAGCAGATTTACAGAATGATTGTCAGTCTGCAACCAGAGTTAGACCAAGTAATCTTAAGAATCAATCCTTATCGCAATTATTCATTTAACAATGGATGGAACTTTGGTAATCAATTTGCCTCACTATCTGCAATGGCAGAGCGTTACCCTTACAACAAAAATGTGCGTAGGAACCTTTCTATCTTTCCAGAAGCTGCTTGGGAGTTAGAGCATAAGGTATCTGAAGTCATTGACAAGTTGGTCAACACTCGTTCTAATGTACTTGTAGTAGGAAAACATGGTGTAGGCAAAAGCTCTGTATTGCGCCAAGCAATAAAGAAACTGTCTAGCAAGAAATCTAAACTAGAACTTACTTTTTGGCAGCTAATGTCACAACGTATTACGGCTCGTGCTAAATACTTGGGGGAATGGCAGGAAAATGTAGAGGTGCTGATAACAGAGCTTCAAGCAGCCAATGGTGTGCTTTGGGTTGTTGATGTTATTCAGCTATTGCAAACAGGTGGAGATGGCCCAGAAGATAGTGTAGCTGCATTTTTGACTGCATTTTTGCAGAATGATAAGCTACAAATGGTTGGCGAGGTGACTCCTATGCAATTAGAAAGTATGCGTCGTATGTTGCCTGGTTTTGTCGAAAACTTTCAGGTGATAGAAATTGATGAGCTTCCTGAGAATCAAATATTCACTATTCTTGATAAATTCTCGGAATACTGTAGCAAAAATCTAAAAATTAACATCCAACGAGAGGCTTTAGAACTCAGTTATCGCCTGTTACTTCGCTATTATCCTTATGATAGTTTTCCTGGTAAGGCTATTAAGTTTTTGAGCCAATGTGTCAACGATGCTCAATCTCAAAAACGAGATAACATAGAGCGAAAACATACTATTGATAATTTTGTGAAACAGACAGGAATGCCTGAGCTGTTTTTACGAGATGATATGCTCTTAGACAATCAAGAGTTGCATGAACATTTTTCGGGGCAAATAATCGGACAAGCTACTGCTATTGACGCCCTCTGTGGTGTTGTTAAGATATTCAAAGCAGGGCTAAATAATCCCCAAAAGCCAATCAATACTATGATTTTTGCAGGGCCTACAGGAGTTGGAAAAACAGCTTCTACCAAAGCCTTATCAGAATATTTCTTTGGAAAAGGACAAAAGCGCTCTCCCCTAGTTCGTATAGATATGAGCGAATTTCAGCATCCTGCTCAATTAGCTAGATTCATTGGTACCGGTGGAGAGGTTGGTAAATTGGTGGAAGAAATTCGTCAACGCCCTTTTGCAGTACTGCTTTTAGATGAGATAGAGAAGGCAGATCCTTCTGTTTTTGATGCCTTACTAACTGTTTTAGATGAAGGAATGTTGGTAGATGCTTATGGTCGTGTCACTAATTTTAGAAATACCATTATCATCATGACCTCTAACTTAGGGGCAACTAATCAAGCTTCTATTGGTTTTGGTGGTGGTAATGCTGCTAGCTATGACTCAGCTATAGGCAAGTTCTTTAGACCAGAATTTGTTAATCGAATAGACACAGTAGTTACCTTCAAGGCACTATCACAAGAGGATATTCTGAAAATCACAGAATTAGAACTCAAAAATCTCCAAAAACGTGAAGGTTTTTCCAAACGAGGTTTAGAACTTGATTTTTCTGATGTATTAAAACAGCATTTGGCCTCTATCGGATTTGATGAGCGTTATGGTGCAAGACCATTACAACGTTCTATTGAGAACGAAATTATAGCACCTTTAGCAAAGTGGCTTTTAGAATACCCAAAAGTTAATAACCGTCATTTGCATGTTGACCTTAAGGCTGGTCTACTTTCAATTAAACAGGGCAAAAAAATAACTTACCCTATATCAACCTAATCATGAATACAAATAGCTCAATCCCTTTTCTTATTTTCTTATCTATTTTATTTAATAGTTGTGAGAATAATTCAACTACTCCAGACACTAATACAACCACAATAGATTCTATACAACAAGATAGTATAATGACAACAACTAATCTCGATATACAAGGCCATAGAGGCTGTAGAGGCTATTGGCCTGAAAATAGTATTTTAGGCTTCAAAAAAGCAATGGACATGGGAGTACATACTTTAGAAATGGATGTGGTGATTACTAAAGATAAACATGTCTTAGTATCCCACGAGCCTTGGTTTTCTCACGAAATTGCAGCAACAGTTGCTCCCAGTACTAGCAATAAAAAAGAAGATCGAACTTTCCTTCCTATAAGTAAGGATGAGGAAATGCAACATAACATTTATGCATTAAACCTAGAAGATATTCAAAGTAAGTATAAGTGTGGTACAATATCCCACCCCCGTTTTCCTGATCAAAACAAAATTGCTGTCAAAAAACCTAGCTTAGCAGAAGCCGTTGACTCTATAGAAGCTTATGCTGCTCAAATTGGGTTACCTAGTGTTCGTTATAATATTGAAATAAAACGAAATCCTAAGGGTGATAATCTATACCACCCACCAGTAGAAGAATTCACTCAATTGGTATTAGATGTAGTCAATACTAAAAATATAGCTGAGCGAACTACTGTTCAAGCCTTTGATTTAGAATGCTTAAAAGTTGCTCACAGATTAGCTCCTAATCAAACATTAGCTTTATTGATTGAGGATTGGACATTCTCACTAGAAAAGAATTTGGATACACTTGGTTTCACTCCTCCTATATTAAGTCCTTATTATATATTAGTCAATGAAGAGTTAATGAAGCAAGCCAAATCTCATAATATGAAAGTAGTGCCCTGGACAGCCAATGAGGAAGAAGCTATACAAAAACTTTTAGATCTAGGTGTGGATGGTATTATATCTGATTATCCTGATCGTGTAGTAAAACTTTCTGGTATTCGAAATGAACAAACAGCCACTCCTAAAAACAAATAATAATCTGAAGGAAGTAATTTTTAGCAAATTACTTCCTTTTTTTTTAGCAAACAACAGCAAATAGACAAACTCTATTTGCAAATAATAAAACTTAAAAATGTGACTTAATTACTTTTAATTATCGATAATGGAACTTTTCTATTGAAAAAATGAACTTTTTAAAACAAAAGTTTAAATATTTAGTTTTATATTTATGCATCTAATTTCAATAGGTTTACTATTAAAAATATAAAAAACAATGAACACAGAAAAAAAGACTAATTTTTTCAGCAATCTAAAACATGATTTGCCAGCTTCTATAGTTGTATTCTTAGTAGCTATTCCTCTATGTTTAGGTATTGCTCTAGCATCTAATGCTCCTCTGTTTTCAGGGATTATAGCAGGTGTAGTAGGTGGCTTGATTGTTACTCTATTTAGTGATTCTCCATTAGGAGTAAGCGGTCCAGCAGCAGGATTAGTTGCTATTGTTGTAGCAGGACTACACAGCTTAGGTTCTTTTGAAGTATTTCTTTTAGCAGTAGTATTAGCTGGAGTATTTCAAATTATCTTTGGTTTTATCAAAGCAGGAAGTATTGGTTATTACTTCCCTTCTTCTGTTATCACAGGTATGTTAGCAGGTATTGGTCTAATCATCTTTCTGAAACAGATTCCTCATGCAATGGGATATGATGATGATTATGAAGGAGACTTAGCGTTTTTCCAAAATGATGGAGAAAACACCTTTTCAGAGTTATTTCATGCACTTAACTTTATATCTCCTAGTGCTATAACTATTAGTTTAATATCTATTATAGTACTAATTGTATGGCAACAACCATTTATTAAAGATAAAAAATGGTCAACCCTTATACAAGGACCTTTAGTTGTTGTTGTTTTAGGCGTTGTTCTAAATTTAGTTTTCTCAAATATTGATTCTTGGGCTTTAAGTTCAGATCATTTAGTAGCACTACCTGTTTTCTCTAGTTTCAATGATTTTCTTGCAGTATTTACCTTCCCAGATTTTAGTCAAATCTCAAATCCTGAGGTAATTACAGTAGCCATAACAATAGCTGTTGTGGCTAGTATAGAGAGTTTGTTATGCGCTGAAGCTACAGATAAACTTGACCCTGAAAAACGAACAACTAACTTAAATAAAGAACTAAAAGCACAAGGTATTGGTAATGTGGTTTCTGGTCTAATTGGAGGGTTACCTATCACACAAGTAATCATTCGTAGTTCTACGAGTATACAATCGGGAGGAAAAACTAGAGCAACTAGCTTCTTCCATGGCTTATTGCTACTATTGTGTGTTGTGACTATTCCTTTTTTCCTAAATCTAATTCCTTTAGCCAGTTTAGCTGCTATCTTAATTATGGTTGGATACAAATTAGCTAAACCTGCTATATTTATAGCTGTATACAAAAAGGGTTGGTACCAATTTTTACCGTTTGTTGTTACAGTTACAGCTATTTTATTAACTGATCTATTGATTGGAATCGGCATTGGAATGATTGTTTCTATCGGTTTTATCCTACTTAACAACTACAAGGTTTCTTATCTTCTACACAAGGAAGAAACAGCTGAAGGAAAAGAACAACTTCGCATTATTCTATCAGAAGATGTTTCTTTCTTAAATAAAGGTGCTATCAAAAATATGCTAAAAGATATTCCTGATAATTCTGCTGTTCTTATTGATGCAACAGATACTTTGCATATCGACCAAGATGTGTTAGAAATATTTGAAGATTTTAAAATTCATGCGGTTACTGCTAATATAGACTTGATCATAAAAGGAATTGGTGAGTCTATAGAACAAACACGCCCAGAAAAATTTCATCTACTACAGAAGAATAAAAAGGCTGTTACTACAAATTAGATACACCTAAATAATAAAGTATTACATTCCAAGTTGGAATCATCAAAAAGGCTTTCCTCTACATTGCGAGGAAAGCCTTTTATTATGTCTTGGGAATTAGAGTTTTTAAGTTAAAGACACTATCCCACTCCTTACTCTTTATCTATATTTGCACCTATTACTACTGAATGTAAAAAAGGCCCTAGATGAAAGATAAATTAATGAATATCTAAAACTATCCTACCTACATAAAAACAGGAATCACCCTTGTCTTTTAGGAAGACTCCTATTTTCGTTAGGACAATACAGATACATTTTTTGCACTGAATATTATTCTAGTTTAAAACTCTGAATAGGTCCATTATTTTGAAAAGCTAGTAATATTTTCTGATCTCCTATCTTGATTATTTGAACATCTTTTATATTCCCTTTTAGCAAAAAATCATGGTTAGCTGCTTCAATAAATTTTCCAGTCCCATCATTAATCAACACATACCCCTTAGAAGCATCGTAGGCCACAGTCTCTGGTTCTGTTTCATAAATATTTCCAGCACCTACTATATCTTGTAAACCATCATTGTTCACATCCAAGAACTTAGAAGACAAGGTTGGGCCATATTGCACAATATTTGGCAATTTTGATTTTGAAAACTTCCCATCTCCTTTACCTAATAATAGTACTGAAGTGAAGTCTGAGGCTGTTAGATGAAGAGCATTTTCAAGTTTTTCTTCTGTATATATATCACTCAAACCAGCTTCAGAAAAACTTTTATAGTCTGGGAATTTATCTTTTATAAAAGGCATTTGCTCTGAGGAACATTCCCTCCCTCTCAAAGGTAATAGCTCTTTTTTTGCCTCATTTGCCAATACAATATCAACATTGCCTGAACTGTCAAAATCAGAGGCATATAAGTGTAATGCCTTATCCTTTTTCACTTTAAATTTATTGTTTTCGCCCAAGTTCCCAATAAAATAATCAAGAGAACCATCATTATTTAAGTCTCCGCTCGAAATCGAATACCACCAGCCATTAGAGACTTCATCTGTTAATGCTTGAGGCTCAAAACTATTCCCATTGTTAACAAACACAGTTGGTGACATCCATTCCCCAACAACCAATAAATCGAGATCATCATCATTATCATAATCTGAAAATAAGGCATCCGTTACCAAGCCTATTTTTTGAAGATCAGCTGATTTCGTTTCTGTTATATCTTGGAAAAAACCATTGTCGTTTTCAAGTAAATATGAGGTCGGTGCTAATGGGTACTTGCCTGGGATTATCCGACCTCCCACAAAAATATCTACATCTCCATCTCCATCATAATCTCCTTTAGCTACAGCACATCCACTTGTTATCATTTTAGGCAAACGCTTCGATTCTTTTTTAAAGTTTCCAGCCCCATCATTAATATATAGTCGATCTTGAAGCATAGGACTATTTTCCTCAAATTCATTTCCACCACTGACAACATATAAATCTAAATCACCATCGTTGTCAACATCTATCAACATACAACCAGTGTCCTCAAATGCTTTGTCCTTTTCAAATACCCCATTATTTGACTGTGAAAAAGATTGATCTTTATTTTGGATAAGAAGAACAGCAGAAAAACCCTTTGAGCCAGTTATAAAACAATCATCAAGTCCATCATTATTCACATCACCTATACATGATTTAGGTCCATGAGAAGATTGCTTTTGGGGTAACAAAATCTCCTTTTCAAAGTCAACATATACATTTTCACTATGGGAATATCCATTCAAAGATTCGTTTGAATATTTTGCCATTAGTTGAGGAGGCGATACTTTTGATAATGGTATTTGATCGCTTGCATTTTCAATATCAAGTGTAATCAATTGGTTGCTCTTCACGTCTGTCATTGTTTCAGACTTCCCATTATACCATTTTATTTTCAGTGAATCAATTATAGTAAAGTGGTTGAGTCCTATGCTAATTTTGGGCGACATAGAAGATTGAAATCCTCTGTTAAGAAAGTGCTGATAGGTTTGATGAACATCTTTTGTAAAAACTTCAATAGTGCTTCCTATCCCATCTCTATTAGTTTCACCTCCCTTAAGCTTTATTGAAACATAATTATTTGTACTATTATTTTGATATAAAAAAGCTTTGTTATCAATATTATTCACGACTAAATCCAAATCACCATCATTATCCAAATCACCATAAGCTGCACCATTTGAGAAGCTTTTTTTAGTCATTCCCCATTCCACAGATTTATCTTTAAATTTAGTGTTTCCTTGGTTTATGTACAATCGATTTTGTAGCCTTTCTGAATTAGTTAAACCTAGTACATCTTCGATTCCTAATGCATTAACTTCAGCCTGTTTCGCACGAATTCTTGGTTTCAAGTCGTTTTCTGTTACATCTCTTCGAATTCCATTAGTTATATATATATCTTTCAACCCATCATTATCCAAGTCAACTAACAAAGACGCCCAACTCCAATCTGTCTTTGAAACACCTGCAAATTGAGCAATCTCACTGTATACTTGATTACCTCTATTTAGCTGTAAAACGTTGCTCATGTATTGTTGGTGATATCCAATTTCTCCCATCTTGTTAAACAACCCTACGTTCATTGAAGCCATATTTCTTTTGGACCTGCCATGATCAGCAGGTGACATATCCAAAATCATTAAATCTAATTTTGAATCATTATTGATATCTGCAACATCAGACCCCATACTATAAAAAGATAAGTGATCCATTGTGTTCAAAATTTCATCTTTAACCCCTCCATTAGGGATATTCATGAATAAATGGTCTGGCTCTAAAAAATCATTACAAACATAGATATCATACCAACCATCATTGTTAAAATCGGCTATTGAAGCACTTAGTCCCCAGGTTTTGTTTAGTCCATTGGTAGCTATATTCGTAAACTTTGAATCATTATTAATAAATAACTTATCAGATGTCATTAAAGAAATATCGTTTTGAATTTCACTACTTATTGTGGAATTATTCTTAAAATCAATTCTATGATTTACAAGATAGATATCTAAATCATTATCATTGTCAAAGTCAAAAAAGTATGCTTGCGTAGAAAAACTTGGATCATTGAGGTTATACTCTTTGGCTTTATCTGTAAAAGTATTGTCTTTGTTATTGATAAATAATTTGTTCTCTCTTTGTTTTGGGTCATCCAGCAACCCTGATTTACAAATATAGATATCAAGCCATCCATCATTATTTATATCTATCATAGAAACTCCTGTTGTCCATCCCATAGGATCCTCTACTCCTGCTTTTGCAGAAATATCTTCAAAAGACAAATTTCCCTTATTTAAATATAATTTATTACTTCCTTGATTAGAACTAAGAAAGATATCATCCAAGCCATCATTATTTATATCACCAATAGACACCCCTCCACCATTGTAGATATAAGGATAACTTAGGAAGTTAAACTTTTGCGTTTCTTCAATAGTATTTACAAAATCTATATTGGAATGAGAAGCAGGTACTAATGTAAACTCTGTATTTCCTCCATTTGAATATAGTTCAATATCCTGCTTACAACTAGAGAGAATTACTGTCAAAAAAAAGAAGCAAGAGCCTAATAAGACTATGCCTTTTGCTTTATGTTTCATAAGGACTATCATTTCATTATTAATCGAGAATATTCATAACATCTAGCTGTTTAATCTAATGACATCAAATTTACGAAAATTCTATGAATTTTAACCCACCCAAAACAGGAGAGTAAAACGAAAATTAAATACTATCTGAACCCAGCCCCATACAAAAAAATCCTCCCTTAGGACTAGCCTTAAGGGAGGATCATTAATATACTTTTCACCACTTTTTAGTGGCAATATATCCTAAAAGTTAGAACTACTAACTTAAGGACGTTGTATGATCAATTTCTGAGTAGAAACTTCATTTTCTATTGCAAAACGCATCATGTAAACACCTGTTGGCAATTCACCTGTATTCAATTCAATACGAGTAGATTGACCTTTCAATTGTCTAGTTAATACATTTTGACCTGTAGCGTTAAATAGGTCTACTTGTACATTTTCAGTAGTAGCAGCACTTAATTCTACAAATACATTACCTGTAGTTGGGTTTGGATATACTTTAAATGCATTTGCATTTGCAACATCATCTAAACCAGTAACCAATACAGTAACACAAGCAGAAGAGGCACAACCGTTGTCATCTGTTATTGTTACACAGTAGTTGTTACCAGAAGTCAAACCTGTAGCTGTAGCTGTAGTTTGGTTACCAGCAGCAGCATCCCACATGAATGTGTAAGCACCTGCAACTGTACCACCAGAACCAGCGGCCGTAGCTGAATTACCAGTAGCATCATCAGTAGCTGTAGCAGTTACTGAACTTGGCTCTGTAATTGTAAACCCACCAGCAGGTGTTGTCAAGATACAACCATTTGCATCTGTAACAGTACCATTGTATGTATTAGGAGCTAAACCTGTGATATCTTCAACAGTAGCACCATTATCCCAAGCATAAGTATATGCTCCTGTACCACCAGCAAACGTAAGCATAATTGCACCATCGTTAGCACCATTACAAGTTACATTCATAACAGTATCAACAGTTGGCATAATTAAAGTTGGCTCTGTAAGAGTAACCATTGCACTATCTACACAACCAATACTATCTGTAAGAACGGCAGTAGCCATACCAGCAGATAAACCAGTAGCAACCATAGTAGTAGAACCATTACCTACCCACATGTATCCAACAGTACCTAAACCAGCTGTAGACACAGCAACAGTAGCTTCTCCATCATTAGCACCATTACAAGATATATCAGCACCATTATAGTTAGATGTAGATGTAACGGTAGCAGTACCTTCTAAGTGTGATACATAGATAGTAATCATTGCAGCAGTATCATTGCTCATGTTAGCATCTCCTGGCAAAGCAGTCCATGCACCTAAGTTATAAACACCTGAAACTGGAGTTGGGATTCTACCAACAACAGTATCTACAGCATTTGGAGCTAAAGCATGTACAAATGGTAATCCAGTACCATTAATTGTACCTACAAATGGTACATTTGCTTCTGTATTTGATGTATTATTGGTAAATACCATATAAACATCTACAGAATCAGCACCACAATAATCTGTCATCATTGTAAATATTTCTGTCATTTCTACATCACCAGGAGGTGTACAATTATTACCAGTACCAGGACTAGCAAAGATAGCTGTACCACTAATCATAGTGCTTGCATCAGTATAAGATCTTGACCAGTTAGCACCATCATTGTTATCTGTATTAGCATCACATAACACAATAGAAGCTCCTTGTCCATCTGTACCTGTAGGCCAATTCGGGCCACCATCATCATAACGCACAGAATCAACTGTACGACCAAATCCATCTACAAGTGTAATATCCTCAGTAGAATTCACTAAGTTGCCACTCGTCCATTGATCATCAGCAGGGAATCCATATACAGCATTAAAATCAGTTGTATCCATTGTAATTACAAAGTAATCACCTGCAGCAATAGAGCCACTAGTAAAAGTATGTGCAACACCTAGACCAAATGTATATCCTGTTAAATCAACAGCAGATGTACCATTATTATAAATCTCAATAAATTCAGCAGTATCAACACCTGGAGTATTGTACATAATCTCAGAGATCACTAGATCTGCAAGAGGTGCATTTCTAAGTGCTACATCATCAATTAAAATATCATTATAAAATGTATTTCCTCCCATGCTATTATCACCTGTAACAGTGAAACGTACTTGTACATCACCTGTAATAGTAAATGCTGTTAGATTAGTAGTGAACTCAACCCAAGCAGTATCCAAGTTAGCTTGAATAGAATCTACCACATTCCATGCAGCACCATCATAAAGCTCAACAATCAATTTGTTTTGAGCAGCATCATTTATGTTATTACTAAATACCCAATAGCTCAACTCTGGAGTAGTCAATGCAGATACATCCACAAATGGAGATAATAATGTGCTTACCTCACCATTACTATTATCAGAGCCATCCATTCCTATGAATGTTCCAGTTCCAGCAACACTATGATCTTCAACATCTCTTGCACCATAATCAGCAAAACCACCAGGGCCTCCAATACTACCATATTCCCATGTAGTTGCTCCACCTGTTGTCCAACAGCTAGGAAGAGAAGCTACAGCAAATTCTTCTAAGTAAGGAGCTACAAATGCATTACAAGCAGTAGTAAATGTAAATGGGCCAGCCCATCCACTTCCACAGTTTGCTCTTACATAGAAGCTATAAGTAGTATTCGCCATCAAACCTGTTAGGTTATGAGGATTAGTAGTTGTACCTGTTACCATAGTACCCGTACCTTGCGTAAATCCTACTGTATCCCATTCTACATCCCAAGAAGAAATACCTCCAGTTTGAGTCCAAGATAAGTCAGCAGAAGTAGATGTAATATTACTGATAATTCCATTTGTAGGATCAGGACATGCAACTGTAGTTGTAAATGTGAAAGGTCCATTCCAAGTACTAACACCATCAACTGCTCCACAATCTGCTCTTACATAAAAACTGTAAGTAGTATTAGGCATTAAACCTGTTAGGTTATGAGGATTGGTAGTTGTACCTGTTACCATAGTACCCGTACCTTGCGTAAATCCTACTGTATCCCACTCTACATCCCACAGAGAAGCAGCACTTGTCCAACCTAAATCTACAGATGTAGCTGTAATGTTAGTTACGGTTAATGCACTTGGTTGTATACAAGTAGGAGCTTCTTTAATAGAAACATCATCCAATACTGGATCACCATAATAGTCATCTACAGAACCACCAGATTCTGCTCTAAATCGAATTCTTACCAAATTTGTATTATAAACATGACCTACTAAGCTAAACCCTAGTAGTTCCCAACCTGCTGTTGCTTGTGTAACGGTAGTCACAACATTCCATGCAGCACCATCCCATGCCTCTATAAATAGAGGATTCATAGGAGTATAACCTGTACCACACAACCAATAGTTGAACTCTAAATAAGGTACCGTTAAAGCTGAAACATCGACATCATTCATTTCTAGCACGACTCCTGCATCTCCTCCTGAATGATCCATCCAAGCATAGTTACCACCATTACCAGTGTTATCTGTAGGGCCCGCACAGTTTACTGAGTTTACCCCTCCAGATGCTTGAAACAACCATGGACCACCTGTTGTGGCATATTGAGACCAACATGCTGGAGTTCCAGCCCCGTCAAAAGATTCGGTATATGGAGCAACAAAAGCATTACAAGCAGTAGTAAATGAGAGAGGTCCTATCCATGCACTACCACAATTTGCTCTTACATAGAATTCATAAGTAGTATTAGCCATCAAGCCTGTTAGGCTATGAGGGTTAGTAGTTGTACCTGTTACCATAGTACCTGTTCCTTGCGTAAAACCTACTGTATCCCATTCTATATCCCAAGAAGATACAGTACCGCCTTGTGTCCAACCTAAATCAACAGAAGTTGTCGTAATAGCTGTTACTGTTGGAGAAGAAGGTGCTGGACAAGCAGGTGGTGCAGCAAAGACCAACTCTACAAACTCAACAGTTCCCACATCGCCACCAGCATCATCAGCTACATTCAAAGTCCATGTTCCATTTGGATCAAGTCCATTGTTAAAATCAGCAAAATCACCTTCAGGTAGAAATGTTCCTGTAATATTAGATGTTCCAACTCCAGTAACTGGAGGATTTACTGACGACATGTTGAAACTTGCCAAAGCAGTACATCCATTACCATCACCATAATTATCTCCACTACCTCCATTATCAGTAGATATTTCTATTGTAGTTATTCCATCTGGAGCAGTAAGTGTAATATCTGCATCTCCATTCCAAGTGTGTGTGATCTGTAGATTTACTTGTTCCAAGATAAGTGTTGGTCCTAAGGTTGTTGACAATCCAGATGTTACAACATCTATATCTACACCTGCAGGATCATTATCAGGAATCGCTACAGCTGTAGGACAAGCTCCTGCATCAAAACTTTGTGCATATGTTGCTGTTTGCCAGCATAACATTGCTACAAAAATAAGGGCTAAATTTTTTAGCATATTGTATGTTTTTTTGAAATTAAAAAATTAATTATTGATAAATAGGACATCAAATGTACGTTTTTTTTCATTAAATCTATAAGCATTTTAGATATACTTTGCCTCTAAGGATGATATACATACAACAAAAAAGTCCCTTCTCTAAACTTTAGAGAAGGGACTTTTATCAGAACTTAATTTTATAAAAACTAAGGTCTTTGTATAATCAATTTCTGTGTAGTTACTTGCTCTTCTACAGCAAAACGAATCATGTAAACACCTGTTGGTAACTCACCTGTACTCAATTCGATACGAGCAGCTTGACCTTTTAGTTGTTTAGTCATTACATTTTGACCAGTAGCATTGTATACATCTACTTGCACTTGTGCAGGGTTACTCAAACCAAGCTCTACAAATACATTACCTGTAGTTGGGTTAGGATATACTTTGAATGCTCCATTTGTAGTCAAATCATCTACACCTGTTATCAAGACCATTACACAAGCAGTATCTTGACAACTTTTAGCATCTGTAGCTGTTACACAATAAGTGTTTCCAGACATCAAAGCAGCAGCAGTAGCTGTTGTTTGATTAGCAGCTGCAGCATCCCACATATAAGTAAATGCTCCTGTTCCGCCTGCTCCCATAGCTGTTGCTGTTCCATCTCCATTATCCATTACAGTTGCAGTTACAGCAGAAGGTTCTGTGATTGTTACTAAAATTGATGTTAGACAACTGTTAACATCTGTAGCTGATACTGAGTAAGATCCAGCAGTTAAACCTGTTGCCATAGCAGCTGTTTGTCCTCCAGCAGAAGCATCCCACATATATGTAAAGAATCCTGTTCCACCTACTCCCAAAGCAGTAGCAGTTCCATCTGTTCCACCATTACAGCTTACATCAGATGAAGCACTTATTGATACAGATACAGCAGAAGGCTCTGTAATTGTCACTGAAGCTGTTGCTGTACAAGAGTTAGCATCTGTAGCGACTACACTATATGTATTAGCAGCTAAGCCAGTTGCCATAGCAGTTGTTTGTCCTCCAGCAGACCACATATAAGTGATTGCACCTGTTCCACCAGTTCCAGTAGCTGTTGCTCTTCCATCTGAATTACCATTACATCTTGCATCAACTACAGAACCAATTGATACAGATACAGCAGCAGGGTTGCTTACTGTTACCATTGTATCTAATTCACAACCTACCATATCTACTACTGTCACACCATAAGTGCTAGCAGCTAAACCTGTAGCTGTAGCAGTTGTTTGGTTACCAGCTGCAGCATCCCACATATATGTATATGTTGGAGTACCAGATGTTGGAGTTACTGTAGCAGTACCTGTGTTAGCAGTACATGATGAAGCTACTGAAGAGTTATTACTCGTCATGATTGGACAGGTACAAACCTCCATTCTAGCTTTATCTACAAAAAAGTTAGAGGCAGCTCCATTCACCCCGTAAGTATAGGCAATAAATTCAATAGTATGGCTATTCCCATCAGCGTACGCTAAAAGATCCACCTCATAACGATGCCAAAGAGCATCTCCACAAAATGCATTGCCAGCAGCAATAACAAATTCAGTATTACCATCAACTCGTACTACCATAGAATCAGCAGGGCTGTCACAACCAGCCATAATCATCCAAAAACTTAGAGTAGCATTATAGCTAGCATTAGTCCCAATTGTCAAAGCCTGAGATATTGTTGTAACACTAGTATCAGAAAAACCACCTAGCCAAGCAGATTGGCTACCAGCTAAAGGTAATTGGGCATCAACTATTCCAAATCCAGATGGTGCACCATCTAATAAGGAAGTTTCTGTCCATCCTGCTGCCTCAAAACTCCCATCTACAATAGGGTTGTTTCCTCCAGAACAGTTTAACTCACAGCTATCAGCATAAACAACAGACTCTGCAGTACAGCCATTTGTAGATAGAATACTTATTGGAATTATAACATCATCTGGTTGACTATTAAATGAATAAGAGCCTACTGCTGATATAGTTTGAGATTGCCCACCTACCGTAACAGTATACGGGATTTCTGCTGCATCTACACTTGTTACATTAAGATCAACACTAGAAGAGTCACAATTGTAAGTGGCATTGTAAGCCATGTTAGCTGTACATAAACATCCTGCACCACTAGCACCACAATCTATTGAAAGTGCTCCATTATCTATATTATTAGTAGTGGCACCATTACAAGAACCTGTAATCGAAATTATAACAATGTATTGACCATCAGAAGGAATAGTTACAGTTAAGCTCCTCCCATTAACAAATCCTGCAACTGCTCCAGGAGTAGTTCCGTTCCAAGCTGCAACTGTTATTGTAGGGTTCCAACCTGTACTAGGCCCTAAAGTAAAGACATATTGACTCCCACCTTTTAAGTCACCTAATAAATAGGCTTCATTTGACCATATCTCAAAAGGAGTAACAGTAGGTGTACCACATGTAGCCCCACAAGGTAGATTATTTTGAAGATCAACCCATAAAGAATTTGGGTCATATTGAGTACATTGAGCATTAATTTGTCCTCCAAAAGCAACTAATAGCATAACTACTAGACTCAATTGTTTGAAAGAATTGTTGATTGTCCAATTCATAAAGTAAATTTTTAATTAGAGTAAATTTGTGAAAAATAAAAGCAGGTGCAAAGGTAAGTCTTTCTGCCTAAAAAATCTACCCAAAATAAATTTTTTCTACAAGATTTAACTTATTAATCAGTAATTATAATTGGCCTAATCAAATGCCATTCTTTCGTTAAGATATGAATGAAATAGTAACCTTTATCTAATTTCTGGGTTGTTAATGTTGTAATCTGAGCTGAATTAGATATTTGTTGAGCAATAACCGTTTCTCCTAAGCTATTTATAATATAAATATATTGTACATTAAGATTAGGGTGTTCAATCTGAATAGATGCATTTTGGCTTACAGGATTAGGATAAATTTTAAGAGCCCTTGCAGATTCTAAATCATCTACTCCTGTCATTATTATATAGACACAAGCTGTATCTTCACAATTATTATCATCACTAATAGTTACACAATAGGTGTTTCCTGATATCAACCAAGTAGCTGTATTCGTAGTTTGTCCCCCAGTATTCCATATATAAGAATAACCAGTAGAGGATGTCCCTCCTACTCCAGATGCAGTAGCAGTTCCATTGCCATTATCAATGGCATTAGCAAGAAGCACAGATGGCTCCATAATAGTGACAGTAGCTGTATCTGCGCAGCCAGCAGTATCTGTAGCAACCACATCATAATCTCCTGCTGCCAATCCTGTAGCTGTCTGAGTTGTATATCCTCCAGCAGCAGCTTCCCATTGATAAGAATATGCTCCTAAACCTTGACTAGCTGTAGTGCTTGCAGACCCATTTGACTCTCCATTGCAAGCTACAGGAGCACTACCTACTATAATTGTGGTAGTATTAGACACTGTTATCTGTTGACTTATTATATCATCGACCAAACTGGTATCTCCAAACAATTTTGTAATTGCATCTAGGGAATGTAAACCTTTAGCAACAGCAATAGGCCCAAAAGAAACAGTGTCTTGGCTATTAGCAGCCAAATTAGGTAACAGTCCATTTGCCACAATTGCTCCATCTAGTTTTATGTTATAAGGAATATCTGCTACAGCAGTATTCATCATATTCTTAATAATAAACTTAGCTTCAATACTGTCTACATGGCAATAGCTTTGCTCCAAATCTACAAAAGCTAGACTAGCTGCGTTTCTAGGGTTGTCAATCAGCACATCATCAATTGCAATATCAGAAGTATTCCCATTGCCTCTAACTCCCACAAATCCTACACGAATAGCAGTACCAGAAAAAGCTGACAAATCAATTTTTTTCACCAGCCATGCATCGTTTCCACCTGTTTGCTGCTGCCCTTTTATACTATCCACAACAGTCCAGACACCTCCTGTTTCTACCTCAATATACAAATCTCCCATATCTGCTCCATACATGTGATATTCAAAACTTAATTCTGGATTAACTAAACTACTTAAGTCAACCCTAGGGCTTATTAGTGTAGTAACATCCCCTCCTAAGGCTAATGTAGCTTCTGTATAAACATAACCTAAATCATTGGCAGCTGCAGGTATAGAGGCTCCATTAGGCCCAGTATTCAAAGAAGGTGTTATCCCTGTACCTTCTTCCCAAACAAAATTTGAACTGTTACTTCCCATTCTCCAACAATCCCAAAAATTCGAGTTTTCAAAATGCTCTATAAATGGTGCTGAGACTGTATTACAATCTGTCAAAAAAGAAATAGGTCCTATCCAATTGCTGCTATCAGTTGCAGAACAAATAGACCGTACATAATAGTCGTATTCAGTATTAGGGAGCAAACCGGTCAAGGTGGTTGATTGATTATTACTAATTATCAAATTGCCTGTACCTGTAGCAAATCCAGTTGTATCATATTCAATTTGCCATTGAGAAGCTGTACCAGTTTCTACCCAGTTCAAATTGGTGGTGGTTGCTGTGATAGAATCAACAGTAAGAACGCTAGGATCAGGACAAGCAACAGCATAAACATGAACATTATCTACACACCAATAGTATTCAAAAGAAGCATTAGTATAATAAAATCGTATAGCTAAGTTAGCATTAGAATGAGCTGTGATGTCAATTTGTTCTTGAATTGGATTAACAAAATTACCAGAACTTGTTCCGGTATAAACTGCCACATTTTGCCAAACACTACCGTCATAAACCTGCACTATCGCACTATCTACACCTGTCAAGGTTCTATAATAATATTCAAAATCTAAATATAAAAACCCACTAACTGTGTTTGTGTTAATGACTGGTGAATTTAAAATCTCACTCATAACAACACCAGAGCCTGCTGCATCACTATTAACAATAGCAAACTCTGTCCCATCTAAATAGTTAGCCCCCAAACCTCCTACTGTTCCTGCCCAAGTATGAATCCCCCCTGTGTTGCCTCCACTTATTACAGTCCAAGTGACAGGTATGCCCGAATTAAAATCTTCTTGCATAAATGTCTGACCTAACAGAGAGGTGCTTATAGTGATACTAAAACATAAAAAGAGTATACGATTTATCATAACTACAGGTATTAATGATTCAACAGCTTGACTGTTTTTGAAATAGATTCTGGGTTAATATAGCTTAACAAAAATAAAAAATGATTGTTGAACAATGAAATAGTTTAGCATTGCAAGAATAATTTGTATTTTCAATGGTTATTAACCAATAAATAGCAGTAACCTTTTCTAACTAATTAGTTAGAAAATTTTCAAGGACTATAGAAAAAATCAAATAAATATGGAACAACTTGTTTTAACCTCCTCCAATCTATCTAAACGAAAAGAATGGTCATCTGGAAGCATAAATGTGTCAGAAATTGTTAGTAAATGGCAAGAAAATACTCCTGACAATGTTAGCATAGATGCAAAATTATCAAAAAAAGAATTGATTTTAGATTGGTCAGAAGTTTCTACACCTAAGCAACTTCCTGGTTTTAGGGACTTGGTTGGTCGACACTTGGCTAGCTACAAATTTCAATATTTGGGCGAATTCAAGCATGGGAAACATAAAATAAAAGGAAAGTCTAAGGCAGATGGAAAAGCTTATGAATACAATGCAGCTTATGTTGATACTTTTCAAAGATTTGCCTACGAAAGTAGTCAAGCTGGAGAAGGCCAATGCAACAGTACTTGGCTTATCGATTTTTTGCATAATGCAGAAAAAATAAGCGAAGACCCTCTTAGATCAGAAACACTCAAAATCACTAACCATGAGGATGGACATTTTCAATTTCTTTTGCAAAAAAATTCTGATAGTGGCGATTTAATCGAATTTCAAACAATTACATTTAGTACAGATTGGAAGCATATGGAGTCTGAATACTATGCAGATATTAGCTTGGACTAAACTATAGACTGAATTCACTGTTGTAGTGTATGGTTTTAAGCTGTGAAGTTTTGGATTGTTAATCAACCTAAAACTTCATAGACTACTATTTTGTAATAATGGTTTAACTAAACACTAGTTTTATGATTGGATGGCAGTTTGCTCAGCAAAATCAAGATGAAGGGGGCAGTCCTTTTGATAAACTGTTCAAAATTTTCAAGGAATTATTACTTTACACTTCTGGCAATGTAGATGAGGCAATTAGTTGGTTAACTCAATTAGATAAAGAGTATAACCTAACTACCCCTGATTATGGCATTTCTGACTTCATAGATGATTTGGTAAAAAAAGGTTTTCTACAAAAACCAAAGAAAGGCCAAGAAGGCCCAATGCGTCCTTCATCTAAGATGGAAGTAGAAATGCGCCAATCTGCACTAAAAGACGTATTTGGTCAAATCAAAAAATCAAAAAAAGGGGATCACTCCACAAGATATAGTGGTTTGGGAGATGAACGTGCTGCAGAAATCAGACCTTTTGAATTTGGTGACAACCTAGACAATTTAGCTATCTCTGAAACGCTCAAAAATGCCTATATCAATAATGGCATTGATAATTTCAGGCTGACCCATGATGACCTACAAGTTTACGAAACATTCTATCAAAGTCAGACAAGTACAGTCTTGATGATCGATATTTCGCATTCTATGATCTTGTATGGAGAAGATCGAATAACCCCTGCCAAGAAAGTAGCTATGGCTCTTGCTGAGTATATAGGTACTCGATACCCTAAGGATACTTTAGACATACTGGTGTTTGGTAATGATGCTTGGCAAATACAAGTGAAGGATCTCCCCTATTTGGAAGTTGGCCCTTACCACACCAATACTATTGCTGGACTAGAACTGGCAATGGACATGTTGAGAAAACGTCGAAATCCGAATAAACAAATTTTCATGATTACGGATGGGAAACCAACCTGTATCAAAAAAGGAAAGAAATATTACAAAAATAGTTGGGGACTAGATAGACAGATTATTAATCGTACACTGAACTTAGCCAAACGCTGCAAGAAAATGCAGATTCCAGTTACCACATTTATGATTGCTCAAGATCCTCATTTGGTACGTTTTGTGCAACAGTTTACAGAAGCTAATGGTGGCAAAGCTTTTTATAGTTCTTTGCAAGGATTAGGACATCTAGTCTTTGAGGATTATAAGAATAATAAAAAGCATCGGAAATAATTTTTTGAAACTCCTAAATCTAAACTATGCGCTTTTTAACAGTCCTATCAGTTGTCCTTTTTTCCATTACAAATTCCCTTCACGCTCAATCTAGTCGAAACGATATTCCTATATCAAAACTACCTAAAGATGTAAAAGCAGTATTGGTAGAGTATATCAATATTCTAACTAGTAGTGAGACGTTGGATGCTTGTGCTGATAATATGCTAAAAGTAGCTGGCGGTAGCTTAATTAACGAACAAGTAGATGAAAACGGAACTGCTTTATCTCTAAGAAGAAGTATACAACCTTATTCTCTCAAAAAAGACTTCCAAAATATTAAGTTTTATCAGAATCCTATCAAAATCACACGCGTCAATTTAAGCTCTACTAATGGTAGTGGTTATGGTGATAGTGCTATTGCAGGTAAGGTTTATAAGATATGGATAGGCAAAAAGTCTGGAGTTGCAGGTATGCCTGCTCCTATTACAGTGGTTCTTCCTACTGGACATGCTAGGGTCAAAACACCTAAAATAACAGGTATAGGTAGTCTATAACATAATTATACTCTAAAAATATCAGCTGACCTTTTGGGTCAGCTTTTTTTATGCACTTACGCTTTCTTCCATTTTTTGAAAAGCCTAGCTTGAATTTTTATTTCAAGCTCTAAATCGTTATATTCCATCTAGTATTTTCCTTAGATTTTTACAAAAAATGCCCAATGCTTTTTTCTGATAATATATGGTGGAATGGCCTTTTAGGCATTTTTGGTGTCATTGTTCTTATTATTAGTGCCAAAGTAATAGTAGAACGGCTAATTGGAGTGGCTCATCATTATGGTTTTTCAGAAAGTTTTGTAGGGCTTACTGTACTTTCGATAGGCACCAGTCTGCCAGAAATAGGCTCCCATGTAACTGCAAGTATGGGGATTTTGTCTGGGCAGTTAGACTACCAAGTTGCCTCTTCTATGGTCTTAGGAGCCAACATTGGCTCTGATGTTGTCCAACAGACTCTAATATTAGGTATTGTAGTATTTTTGATGGGAACAATTACTTTCACACAAAAATTTTTATACGAGAGCTATTCTGTCATGATTGGCACTACTCTAATCACACTCTTGCTAGGCTGGGATGGCATGATATCACGGACAGATGGAGGAATTTTACTTATTCTCTTTGTGGCCTATATGTACTTTTTGTACAATCGACAAACTCCCAAAGAGCATAATGATTCTACAGCCCAAAAACTAACGAACCCTATATGGGTAGAACTTCTAGTCATTCTAATAGGATTAAGCACACTTCTATTTTCAAGTATTTTAGCCCTATCTGCCACTGAATTCATTGTAGAGCATACAGGTGTTGGAGGATCTATGATTGGCGTCATTAGCTTGGGTGTAGCTTCTGCCTTACCCGAACTGTTCACAGCTATACAAGGACTCCGAAATAAATCCATGGGCATTTCTGTAGGCACACTAATAGGCAGTAATATCACCAATCCCTTAGTTGCAATAGGTTTAGGAGGAGTTATCTCTACATTTTATGTTCCAAAACCCTTAGTGCACTGGGATTTGCCAGTCGAAACAATTAGTGCAGCATTACTACTTTGTTGGCTACGGTGGAGCAAGGGCAAATTAGGTCGAGGTGGAGCTATTTATTTAGTCGTTTTATACTTTGTCTACCTTTGGATTCGAATACAATATTTTAGCGTTGATTAACCCCCTCTCATTATGAATAAACGGACCATTTTATCATTCATATTAGTTACCATAACTATCAATCTATTTTCTTGTACTACAGGCAATAAAAAATTGAACAGTGCTGAATTATCTGCTTATGAATTGGCTATGCAAAAATCTAGTCATGGAGAATTAGATTCAGCTTTGCTCCTCTTAGAAAAGGCTTTTGAAACAGACAAGCGACTGAATCCAATGGATATTATTCAAGAAAAAGCTTTTTATCCATTAGTTGACAGCCCTGGTATTCGGCCTAAAACACGTGATTTGCTCAAAGCTTTTTCAAAAAAAGAAAAAGCAAATATGGTTCGAGCAGAAGAATTTGGTTCTCGTATTTTTGTAATAGGTAGAGTGATTAATGAATATAGCCAAAAACCAATAGAAAACGCCTTAGTTGAGCTCAATCAGGCAGCCCAAAATGGGTTGTATTTTGAGGAACAATCTTTATTTAACCCTAGGCTTTTTGCCTTTTTCAAAACGACTAAAAATGGAGAGTTTAGCGTAGAGACTATTCAACCAGGAAGCTATTCTGGAGTAGCTTCGCATATTCATTTTAATATTAGTGCTGATGGCTATCGGAGTTATGGTAGTGAATTTACCTTTGAAAGTGATTCTATTTTTAGAGCAATGGGTAATGTAGATCAAGTCCCTGTAGCCTATTTAGATACAGCTGATGGTCAAGAAATTTACAGAGTTACCATACCATTACAACCTGAGAATTAAACAGTTTTTATTTAGATCAAATATTATTCAAGACTTTATTGCCTTCTCCCCATTTTCTAATCATCTGCTCTACCTCCTTAAACGACAGGGGTT
>JAAEPD010000559.1 GCA_024222455.1 Aureispira sp. | reverse complement strand
TCCTAAGCGACAAAAATTGTCACACTCCAGTAAGTCTTCCAAACGGAAGCGAAACCACACGGACTCTTCGAATTCTAATTCGGGATCCAAAATCTGTCCAATCCTCGGACCAGGACATTCCCCGGAAGAATCCCTCCTATTAAAATCCGCCATAGCTAACGGCAAAAAGGATTATTTAGATAGAAAGAACAAACGTAAGCGTTTTGACAAAAAGAAATCTTTCACGACTGAAGAAGTCAATGTCCTCCTCCAAGCAGCGCGCTCAGAGTCAGTCACACGTGCTTTAAAAGTCCATAGATCTGTGACTAATCCCTCCAGAACAGTACAATTTCATACACAATCTGACTTGCAAGAGCAAGTAGAAAATTGAAATTGTACAGGGATCAGAAGCCTAAAGAGGCTGATGATTCTTCTGACTCTGAGGACAGCCATTGAAGGCAATGCCCAGAAGCCCAAGAGTGTTTTAACAATTTAAATCAAATAAATGAACAATTTACACTCAGAGATCTTCTTGTAGGCAGTTTACCAATAAAAAAACCTAGAAAAAATCTTAGCTCCATTGTTTTTATAAACTTAGCTAAAAAACAAAAGTCAAAAAAATCTTTGACTCTAAAAGCACTGTTAGATACTGGAGCTACTACAACCTTGATCAATTCAAAATTTGTAACCAAGTATAAAAGACACAAGTGCAAGCCAACTAGTTGGAAAACTACAAATGGCACATTCACTACCGATAAAAAGGTAAAGATCGAATTCATGATACCAGAATTAAACGATCAAAGATTGGTTCAAACATATGTACATGAAACTGAGAAAGACATGTCATATGATATCATTATAGGAATGGACCTTATGCAGGATTTGGGAATAGACATCCTAAATTCTAGTGGCACTATCAAATGGGGAGATCAAGAGATCCACATGCGACCACGTGATACCACTTTAGCAGAAATGCTAAGTACAGTAAAAGATCCAGCAGCTGTGGAAGCTGAAACAAAAAGAATTAGTGATATACTAGATGCCAAGTATGAGGCAGCCAATCTAAAAAACATAGTGAAAAATACACCAGTCCTTGATCAACAAGACAAGGCAGCATTATATACAATGCTTAAGAAATATAAAGTCCTATTTGATGGACACTTAGGCAGGTGGAAACGACCTCCACATACAATACACTTAAAAG